>NZ_AP028031.1:0-10000 GCF_030296915.1 Anaerostipes hadrus ATCC 29173 = JCM 17467
ACTTTTATTTTTCGATTGAAAAAAGAAATTTTTTGTTATACACTATATGCATAGTGCCGTATTATGCACATTTATAAAAATATGATTTAGAAAGGGATTTATGTTATCCATGAAAAACGAAATTGAAAAAATTTGGGATGATGTATTAGTCAAGCTTGAGCAAGAGCATGACGTCTCCAGTGCTGCGATCAATGCCTGGATTAAGCCATTACATATCAAAGATGTCCAGTCAAATAAGATCATTCTGTCTCTGGATGCAAAATACGATGAGCGGGGTATTCAGTTTATCAAGAAAAAAATGTACGATTTTTATATTTCCCTTGCTATTTCTGATCTGACAGGAAAGAAATACGATATCGAGTTCGAACTTGAAAAAGAAGGAGAAAAACCACAAGAAACTCCTGCTGCTGCACCTGAACATGATAATAATAACTTAAATCCCCGCTATACTTTTGATACATTCGTAATCGGCGACAATAACCGCATGGCACATGCCGCAAGTATTGCTGTTGCGGAAGCTCCAGCGGAAGCCTATAATCCGCTGTTTTTATATGGAGGTGCTGGTCTTGGAAAAACTCATTTAATGCACTCCATTGCACATTACATTATTGAACACAACAGTTCTTTAAATGTTTTGTATGTAACAAGTGAAGACTTTACAAACGAAGTCATCAATTCAATTCAACATAAAAAACAAGAAGAATTGCGCAGCAAATACCGCAATATCGATGTTTTATTGGTCGATGATATTCAGTTTGTTATTGGTAAAGAAAGTACTCAGCAGGAATTTTTCCATACTTTTAATGCACTTTATAACTCTAAAAAACAGATCATTCTTTCTTCTGATAAACCTCCAAAAGAACTGGATGTTTTAGAAGAGAGACTTCGAAGCCGTTTCAGCTGGGGACTACCAGTTGATATTCAGCCTCCAAACTATGAAACAAAGGTTGCGATCCTTAGAAAACGTGCGGAATTAGACAATATTTATATTGATGATGAGATTTTTGACTATATTGCTACCCATATTAAGTCTAATATCCGTGATCTGGAAGGTGCCTTAAACAAGATCAAAGTTTATTCTAAATTAAATAAGAAACCGATCGACCTTGAATTATCAAAAATCGCCCTTCAGGATCTGATCGACAACAAGACAAAACAAGCTATTACACCTGAATTGATCATGCAAACAGTTGCAGAACATTTTAATATTCAGACAAGTGATATCATTTCCAAAAAAAGAAGTCATGATATCGCCTATCCACGCCAGATTTGTATGTATTTATGCAAGAAAATGACGGATCAGTCTCTTGTTAAGATTGGTGAGATCATTGGAAAACGTGATCATTCTACTGTCATTCATGGCATTGAAAAAATTGAAAAAGACTTAGACAAAGACCCTGAATTAAGCAAGGTTATTGATGTTATTACCAAAAAAATGGATTAATTTTTATTTTTTCCACATTTTTTCGATAGTTATCCACATTTTTCGTGGATAACCTGTGGATATCCTGTGTATTAGTATTTTTGCTGATTTTGGTGATGTTGATAAATCTATGATTATCCTCTGATTTTCATCAAGTTTTAAACATTTTATCAACCCTTATAACCCTTTATACTTAGCGGTTTTTTAAGGTTATCCCCAAATCCACAGCTACTACGACTATTACTACGACTTTTATTTATTTATTTAACAACAATCTGACACCGAAAGGAGTTATACACATTTATGAAAATCATATGTACAAAATCTGATTTAGTGCATGCTGTTTCTATTGTTTCCAAAGCAGTATCAAACAACACCACGCTTCCCATCTTAAAATGTATTTTAATTGAAGCTAGTACAGGAAATATTAAATTAACAGCGAATGATATGGAACTTGGAATTGAAACTACCATTGATGGACAGATTCATCAGCCTGGTAAAATTGCAATTGAAGCAAAACTTTTTTCTGAAATCGTTAGAAAATTACCGGATAATGACATAACAATAGAAACAGATGATCAGTACAAAGCAACGATCACTTGTGAAAAAGCATGTTTTCAGATTATGGGACAAGAAGGTGAAGAATTTCCTTCTTTACCAGAGATTGAAAAAAATCAAAATATCACTTTATCCCAGTTTTCTTTAAAAGAAGTGATTCGTCAAACAATTTTTTCGATTTCGGATAATGAAAATACGAAATTAATGACGGGTGAATTATTTGAAGTAAAAGATGACCAATTAAGTGTTGTATCTTTAGATGGACATCGAATTTCCATCAGACATATTGAATTAAAAGATCATTATGATCCGTTTAAAGTTGTCGTTCCTGGGAAAACTTTACAAGAAATTGTGAAGATCATTTCTGGAGAAATGGATGAAAATGTTTCAATTTATGTAACTTCAAAACATATTTTATTTGAATTTGATAATACAAGAGTTGTTTCAAGATTGCTGGAAGGGGAATATTATAAGATAAGCCAGATGTTATCTAGTGATTATGAAACAAAGATTACAATTAACAAAAAAGAATTTTTAAATTGTATCGACAGAGCGAGTCTTTTGATTCGTGAATCTGATAAAAAACCAATTATTATCGATATTGCTGACCATTCATTAAAATTAAATATTAATTCTTTCTTTGGATCTATGGAAGAAGAAATTCTGATCCAAAAAGAAGGAAGAGATCTGTTAATTGGCTTTAATCCAAAGTTTTTGATGGATGTTCTTCGAGTGATCGATGATGAAGAAATCAATATTTATCTGGTAAATCCGAAAGCACCTTGTTATATCAAAGATGATGCGGGAACATACAATTATCTGATTCTTCCGGTTAATTTTAATCATTAAGAAAGGACTTTTGAGATGGAAATTAAACTTAAAGATGAATTTATTAAACTTGGACAGGCATTAAAAGCAGCTGGACTTGTAGATTCTGGAGTTGTGGCAAAAATTGTCATTCAGGATGGTGAAGTTCTTGTGAATGGAGAAGTTGAAACAAGAAGAGGAAAAAAATTATATGGTGGCGAAGTTGTATCTTTTGATGGTCAGGAGATTCATATCGTCAAATAGTTTGGAGTAGTATGATTATTAAATCTTTGGAATTAAAAAATTATCGAAATTATGACGAACTTTCCATGAATTTTGCGAGTGGAACGAATTTATTGTATGGAGATAATGCCCAGGGAAAGACCAATATTCTGGAATCAATTTATTTAAGTGCGACAACAAAATCACACCGTGGAAATAAGGACCGGGAGTTGATAAAGTTTGAAGAGAATGAAGCTCACATAAGAATTCATTTCGAAAAACAGGGAATTGATCATCAGTTAGATATGCATCTTAAAAAAAATAAAGCAAAAGGTGTGGCAATTGACAGAATTCCGATTCGAAGATCCAGTGATCTGTTGGGACAGATTCCGGTAATTTTATTTTCGCCCGAAGATTTAAAGATTGTAAAGAGTGGTCCAAGTGAAAGAAGAAAATTTCTCGATATTGAATTATCCCAAATGGAAAGATTATATCTGTATCAATTAACAAATTATAATAAAATACTAGTTCAGAGAAATAATCTGTTAAAACAGATACGTTTTCAGAATAATCTGATAGAAACATTAGAAGCATGGGATATTCAGCTCGTAAAATATGGTTCAGAGGTTATTAAATATCGTGAAAAATTTATCAAACATTTGGGTGAAGTTTGTCAAAAGATTCACAATAAATTAACTGGCGGGAAAGAAAAAATTTTACTGGAATATGACCGCGATGTAGGGTATGATAGTTATTTAACGGAACTTGCAAAGAAGAGACAAAAAGATTTAAAATATTCTACAACGACAGTGGGACCGCACAGGGATGATATCAGTTTTATTGTGAATGGGATTGATATCCGCAAATATGGTTCCCAAGGGCAGCAGCGGACAGCAGCGCTCTCTTTGAAGCTGGCACAGATCCAGTTGATGAGAGAAGTGATGAAAGAGTCACCGATCCTGCTGCTTGATGATGTTTTATCTGAACTTGACAGTAATCGTAAGACGTATTTACTAGAGAGTATCAAGGATACGCAGACGATCATTACCTGTACAGGTCTGGATGAATTTATTAGTAAACATCTGCCGATCCAACGGATGTTTCAGATAAAAGCAGGAAAAATTGTAAAGGAAAATTAGGAGGAAACTATGGGTACACAAAAAAATGGAGAATATGGAGCTGATCAGATCCAGATTCTGGAAGGGTTGGAAGCTGTACGTAAAAGACCCGGAATGTACATTGGTAGTACATCAGAAAAAGGACTTCATCATCTGGTATACGAAATTGTAGATAATGCCGTAGATGAATCTCTGGCTGGATTCTGTGATACGATCATCGTAACATTGAACAAAGACGGCTCTGTAACGGTTGAGGATAATGGGCGTGGAATTCCGGTTGGGATCAATAAGAAAAAAGGTGTATCCAGCGTTGAAGTTGTATTTACGATCCTTCATGCAGGAGGTAAATTTGGCGGTGGAGGATATAAAGTATCCGGAGGTCTTCATGGTGTAGGATCTTCTGTGGTTAATGCTTTATCTGACTGGTTGGAAGTTACAGTCTGCAAGGAAGGACATATTCACAAACAGCGTTATGAGAGAGGAAAAGTATGTTATCCGCTGAAAGTTCTTGGAGATACAGATAAAACTGGAACAACGGTTACATTTTATCCAGATGCAACGATTTTTGAGACGATTGATTTTGATTATAATACGCTGAAGAGAAGGTTAAGGGAGACAGCTTTCCTAACAAAGAATTTAAAAATCGTCTTAACAGATGATCGTGGGGAAGAACAGGTTTCTGAAACGTTCCACTATGAAGGTGGTATTAAAGAATTTGTGACTTACCTGAACAAGGGGAAAGAAGCACTTTATCCAGATGTGATCTATTGTGAGGGTGAAAAAGATGGTGTGTATGTTGAAGTTGCATTCCAGCATAACGATTCTTACAATGAGACATCCTTAAGTTTTGTAAATAATATCATTACACCGGAAGGTGGTACACATTTATCTGGATTTAAGATGGCATTGACATCAACGTTTAATGATTATGCGAGAAAGAATAACCTTCTGAAAGAAAAAGAAGATAATTTAAGTGGTGAAGATATTCGTGAAGGATTGACTTCTGTTATCAGTATTAAGATCGGGGAACCTCAGTTTGAAGGTCAGACAAAACAGAAATTAGGAAATAGTGAAGCGAGGGGTGCAGTTAACAGTATTTTATCTGAGCAGTTGAAATATTTCTTAGAACAAAATCCTCAGGTTGCGAAGATAATCTGTGAGAAGGCTGTACTTGCACAGAGAGCAAGAGATGCTGCGAGAAAAGCGCGAGATCTTACAAGAAGAAAGACAGCACTTGATGGTATGAGTCTTCCTGGAAAACTTGCCGATTGTTCAGATAAGAATCCGGAAAACTGTGAGATCTATATCGTCGAGGGAGATTCTGCGGGTGGTTCTGCAAAGACGGCTCGTTCCCGTGCAACTCAGGCAATCCTGCCTCTTCGTGGTAAAATCTTAAATGTTGAGAAGGCAAGGCTTGATAAAGTACTTGTCAATAAAGAGATTCAGGCAATGATCACAGCATTTGGTACAGGAATTCATGAAGATTTTGATATCGAGAAATTAAGATACCATAAGATCATCATCATGACAGATGCCGATGTTGATGGTGCACATATCGCAACACTGCTTCTGACGTTCATATACCGCTTTATGCCGGAATTGATCAAGAAAGGGTATGTATATCTTGCCCAGCCTCCTCTTTACCGTGTAGAGAAGAATAAGAAGTTCTGGTATGCTTACAGTGATGAGGAATTAAACAACATTCTTCAGGAAATCGGACGAGATAACAATAACAAGATCCAGCGTTACAAAGGTCTTGGAGAGATGGATGCAGAACAGTTATGGGATACAACCATGGACCCTGAGAAGAGAATTTTATTAAGAGTAAACCTCGATGAAGATTCAGCTTCAGAGATCGATCTGACATTTACAACACTGATGGGTGATCAGGTAGAACCAAGACGAGAATTTATTGAAGCAAACGCAAAATATGTACAGAATCTTGATATTTAGGAAGGGAGAAACAAATGGACGAGAATACAATTTTTGATAAAGTTCATGACATTGACCTCAAAAAAACAATGGAGAATTCATATATTGATTATGCCATGAGCGTTATCGCTTCCAGAGCTCTTCCAGATGTGCGTGACGGTTTGAAGCCGGTACAGAGAAGAATTCTTTATGCGATGATAGAATTAAATAACGGACCTGATAAACCACATCGTAAATGCGCTCGTATCGTCGGTGATACAATGGGTAAATATCATCCACATGGTGACAGCTCTATCTATGGTGCGTTAGTTAATATGGCACAAGAATGGTCCACGAGATATCCATTGGTAGATGGACATGGAAACTTTGGTTCTGTTGATGGTGATGGTGCAGCTGCCATGCGTTATACAGAAGCAAGATTAAGCAAGATTTCTATGGAGCTTCTGGCTGATATTAACAAGAATACAGTTGATTTCAGACCAAACTTTGATGAGACAGAGAAAGAACCCGCTGTCTTACCTTCTCGTTTTCCAAACTTATTAGTGAATGGTACACAGGGAATCGCGGTTGGTATGGCTACGAACATTCCGCCTCATAACCTTAGAGAGGTTATTAATGCAGTTATTAAGATCATTGATAATCAGGTTGAGGAAGATCGTGAGACAACGATTGAAGAATTATTAGAGATCATTAAAGGACCGGATTTTCCTACAGGAGCGACGATCCTTGGACGTTCTGGAATTGATCAGGCTTACCGTACAGGCCGTGGAAAGATTAAAGTACGTGCTGTTACAGATATTGAGGCAATGGCAAATGGAAAGCAGCGTATTATCGTAACAGAGCTTCCGTACATGGTAAACAAAGCAAGACTGATCGAGAAGATCGCAGCTTTGGTAAGAGAAAAGAAAGTGGAAGGAATTACAGAGCTTCGTGATGAATCTGACAGAAGTGGTATGCGTATCTGCATCGAACTTCGTCGTGATGCGAATGCGAACGTAATCCTGAACCAGTTATATAAACATACACAGCTTCAGGATACATTTGGTGTGATCATGCTGGCACTTGTTGATGGACAGCCAAAGACAATGAATCTACATGAGATGCTAGATTACTATCTGACACACCAGAAAGATGTTGTGACAAGAAGAACACGCTATGAATTAAATAAAGCGGAAGAACGCGCGCATATCTTAGAAGGATTACTGATCGCACAGGATAACATCGATGAAGTGATCAAGATCATTCGTGGAGCCGAGAACATTCAGGCAGCCAAGCTTGAATTGATGGAACGCTTTGGACTTTCAGATGCACAGGCACAGGCAATCGTTGATATGCGTCTGAGAGCACTGAATGGTTTGGAACGTGCCAAACTTGAAAAAGAATACAAAGAATTGATGGAGCGTATCGGTGAATTGAAGGCAATTCTTGCAGATGAAAAGAAATTACTTGGAGTTATCAAAGATGAAATTGCACTGATCCGTGACAAATATGGCGATGAAAGAAGAACACAGATTGGATTTGATGTTGATGATATTTCCATGGAAGATCTGATCCCTAGAGAAAATACTGTGATCACAATGACAAAACTTGGATATATCAAGAGAATGACTGTTGATAATTTCAAAAGTCAGAATCGTGGTGGTAAAGGTATCAAGGGAATGCAGACAATCGATGAGGATTACATCGAAGAACTGTTTATGACAACGACACATCACTATATCATGTTCTTTACAAATACAGGACGTGTATATCGTCTGAAAGCATATGAGATTCCTGAGAGTGGAAGAACAGCACGAGGAAGTGCAATCGTTAATCTGCTTCAGTTACAGCCAGGAGAGAAGATTACAGCAGTGATTCCACTTGTAGATTACGAAGAAGGAAAATATCTGTTAATGGCAACGAAATATGGTGTTGTTAAGAAATCATCTATCATGGAATATGCAAATATCCGTAAGACAGGATTAGCAGCAATCACATTAAAAGATGATGACCAGCTGATCGAAGTTAAATATACGGAAGATGATGAGGATGTATTCCTTGTAACGAAGAATGGACAGTGTATCCGTTTCCATGAGAGTGACGTCAGATGTATTGGACGAACTTCTATGGGGGTTCGTGGAATCAATCTGACAGGTGATGACGAAGTTATTGGAATGCAGCTTGACAGTCAGGGAGAAGCGTTACTGATCGTATCTGCAAATGGTATGGGTAAACGTACACTGACTTCTGAGTTTACAACACAGCATCGTGGTGGTAAAGGAATTAAGTGCTACAAGATCACAGAAAAGACAGGTGATGTTGTAGGTGTGAAGGCTGTGAATGACGATAATGAGATTATGATGATCACAACAGAGGGAATTATCATACGTACAGCGGTAGATTCTATTTCTATTCTTGGAAGAAATACTTCTGGAGTAAAAGTTATGAATGTTGGTGAAAATGTTGAAGTAGCCAGCATCGCAAAAGTCCGTGAAGAGAAGCTTGAAGACGAAATGGAAAAAAATACAACAGAAGAATAAAAATAAAAATCAGGGCGTAGATGAATTGTCTATGTCCTGATTTCGTTATATAATAAAACAATGATACCAAGGTCAAAATCTGATGCAGCTTTATTTGCAGGAAAATTTATGATATTTTGGCAGTGACAATAAAATATTTTTGGAGGAAAACATGAGAACGATTCATACAGATGAGATCATCAAGAATATAAAAGAGATGTGCATCGAGGCAAATTTATCTCTGACAGAAGATATGAAATGCCGTTTTAAGAATGCAACAGAAAGTGAAAAGAGCCCATTAGGAAAACAGATTTTAAATCAATTGCAGGAAAATATGGAAATTGCAGCAGCAGATCAGATTCCAATCTGTCAGGATACAGGAATGGCAATCGTATTTTTAAATATCGGACAGGATGTTCATATTGAGGGTATGGATTTACATGATGCAGTTAACGAAGGGGTGCGTCAGGGGTATACAGAAGGATATCTTAGGAAATCTGTTGTAAAGGATCCGTTGATCCGTGAGAATACAAAAGATAATACACCTGCGATCATGCATATAGATATTGTCCCAGGGGAAAATCTTGAAATTCTAGTAGCTCCAAAAGGATTTGGAAGTGAAAATATGAGTCGTATATTTATGTTAAAACCAGCAGATGGAGAAGAGGGGATAAAGAAATCAGTAATTCAGGCAGTCAAAGATGCAGGACCTAATGCCTGCCCACCAATGGTTGTAGGTGTTGGATTGGGTGGAAGTTTTGAAAAAGCAGCATTTCTAGCTAAGAAGGCATTGACGAGAAACTTAGATACACCATCTGAGAAGCCACATATTGCGAAATTAGAGAAAGAATTGTTAGAAGAAATCAATCAGTTAGGTATTGGTCCAGGAGGGCTTGGAGGTTCAACAACTGCGTTAGGACTTAATATTGAGACATACCCTACACACATTGCGGGAATGCCATTAGCAGTAAATATCTGCTGTCACGTAAATCGTCATGCACATAGAGTGTTATAAAGAGTTAGATATTATCTATCGTTCAGACGAAATTTTTAGAATATAGTATTTTTTAAATACAAGGAGTAGAAGATTATGGAGAAACATTTAAATGTTCCAGCAAATACAGAAGAGTTGGCAGAGCTTAAATCTGGAGATTATGTATATTTGACAGGAACGATCTATACAGCTAGAGATGCGGCACATAAAAGAATGTATGAAACGCTGTTAGATGGGAAAGAATTACCAGTAGATGTAAAAGGGCAGTTTATTTATTATCTCGGGCCAACACCAGCAAGAGAAGGACAGGTCATTGGATCAGCAGGACCGACAACAAGCAGCAGAATGGATAAATATACCCCAACGATGCTTGATCAAGGATTAAAAGGTATGATCGGAAAAGGGAAACGATCTTCAGAAGTCATTGAATCAATAAAACAGAATGGTG
>NZ_AP028031.1:980000-982500 GCF_030296915.1 Anaerostipes hadrus ATCC 29173 = JCM 17467
GCTACCCTGGGGATAACAGGCTTATCACTCCCAAGAGTTCACATCGACGGAGTGGTTTGGCACCTCGATGTCGG
This sequence comes from Anaerostipes hadrus ATCC 29173 = JCM 17467, assembly GCF_030296915.1. Lineage (NCBI taxonomy): Bacteria > Bacillati > Bacillota > Clostridia > Lachnospirales > Lachnospiraceae > Anaerostipes > Anaerostipes hadrus. The sequence goes on from NZ_AP028031.1 coordinate 980,075, forward strand.
CTCATCGCATCCTGGAGCTGTAGCAGGTTCCAAGGGTTGGGCTGTTCGCCCATTAAAGCGGTACGCGAGCTGGGTTCAGAACGTCGTGAGACAGTTCGGTCCCTATCCGGCGCAGGCGGAGGAAATTTGATAGGAGCTGTCCTTAGTACGAGAGGACCGGGATGGACGGACCGCTGGTGTATCTGTTGTACTGCCAAGTGCATAGCAGAGTAGCCAAGTCTGGAAGGGATAAACGCTGAAGGCATCTAAGCGTGAAGCCCCCCTAAAGATAAGATTTCCCATACCGAAAGGTAGTAAGACCCCTTGAAGACGACGAGGTAGATAGGGCAGAGGTGGAAGTACGGTAACGTATGGAGCTGACTGTTACTAATCGGTCGAGGCTTTAACCAAAGAAGGCTGAAGTGTAAGAGATGTAAAAGATTCTTGTATGTTGTTTTGAAGGTATATCCTTTATATATAGATTTAATATGAAGATTCAAGCATTCTTAGAGATAAGGATGCTTTTTTTATTTCATAGAAAATACCATCATGATATAATAAAAGCAGGATTAGAATAAGACTTTGATGACATAAGGAGAAAAATCATGATTGCGAATTCAAGATGTATTGCATGTAATCTTTCGAAAAAAGAAGAAAAAATTCGAAAACATTCAGATGAAAAAAAGAAAAAGGAATTTATTCAGAAAGTTACAGGGATTTTATATAAATATGGGGATATAGAATCAACGCCAATGTTGGATAAAAGAATTCAGGACATTTATAATGAATATTATGAAGAGGAAACGGATTATGTAGCATTAAAACATAAATATAATCAATATATGTTGGAAAGAGAAGACGAGATCAAAGAGCATTTGAAGGAAGCAAAGAATATAAAAGATTATATTAAATATGTATGTGTTGGAAATTATATAGATTTTGGTGTCACTGGAAATATAGATGATCAGATGTTAGATGATTTATTGAAGAAAGTTGATAGTCTAAATATACCTGAACAAGAAATTAAATATCTGGAAGAAGAATTAAAACAAGCAAAAACGCTTTTGTATATCACAGATAATTGTGGTGAAATCGTTCTTGATAAGATTTTTATTGAGGAATTAAAAAAACGTTATGGAAATCTTGAAATCACAGTTATGGTAAGAGGTGGTCTGGCAATTAATGATGCAACGATAGAAGATGCGCAAGAAATAGGTCTTACAAAGATTGTTCCAGTTATCAGTAATGGAGCTGCAATTGCTGGAACGGTTAAAGAACAGTTAAGCAAAGAAGCGAGAAAACAGTTAGACAGTGCAGATGTGATCATAGCCAAAGGCATGGGCAATTTTGAATCTATGTATCAGGAAGGAATCAACCCATATTATTTATTCCTATGCAAATGTGATTTGTTCACACGGAGATTTGGGGTCAAGTTGTTTGATCCTATATTCTGCAAAGAAGAACGATTAGATATAAAGTAACTTGAAATATAAATATTTGAATGTTATAATACAGTTATCGACATATGACGGAAATAAAATACAACAAGGAGAAGATAATATGGCAAGACCAACAAGATGTAGAAGAATATGTATGGAACCAGCTTATGATAGTTTTTTTCCAGATGGATTTTTGACAGGGGAAGAAGTTATCATGACATTAGATGAATACGAAACGATACGTCTGATCGATCTTGAAGAATATACACAGCATGAATGTGCAAAACAGATGAATATTTCCAGGACAACCACAGCAGAGATTTATAAAAGCGCAAGATACAAGATGGCAGACAGCGTTGTGAATGGAAAGAAGCTTCTGATCACAGGAGGAAATTATCAGTTTTGCGATGGCACGACATGTCCTTTTTGTAAAAAACACTGCAATAGAGCAGCAAATTCCGTCAGACAATCAAAGATTTTAAAAAAGGAAGGTAAGAAAATGAGAATTGCAGTAACATACGAAGATGGAAAGATTTATCAGCATTTTGGACATACAAGTCAGTTTAAACTTTATGATATTGAAGATGGTAAGATTACATCTACACAGATTGTTGAAACGAATGGACAAGGACATGGAGCCTTATCAGGTTTCTTATCACAAGGTGAAGTGGATGTATTGATCTGTGGCGGAATCGGTGGTGGAGCACAAATTGCATTAGCAGAAGCTGAAATTAAATTATATGGTGGCGTATCAGGAGATGCCGATGAAGCTGTGAATGCATATTTAGAGGGAAAACTAGATTTCAATCCTAATGTACAATGTTCTCATCATGCACATGAACATTCTTGTGGAGGACATCAATGTGGAGAAGATAAGCATGGATGTTCAGGAAATTAGAAAGTACTGCAAAAGAATAATAATTTACAAAAATATGTAGAAAGAGTATAATGACAATAGGATAAGACATCAAGCAAGTTCTCCATCTGAAGATTTAAGCAGATGGAGAA
>NZ_AP028031.1:2760000-2804089 GCF_030296915.1 Anaerostipes hadrus ATCC 29173 = JCM 17467
CGGATAACGCTTGCCCCCTACGTATTACCGCGGCTGCTGGCACGTAGTTAGCCGGGGCTTCTTAGTCAGGTACCGTCATTTTCTTCCCTGCTGATAGAGCTTTACATACCGAGATACTTCTTCACTCACGCGGCGTCGCTGCATCAGGGTTTCCCCCATTGTGCAATATTCCCCACTGCTGCCTCCCGTAGGAGTTTGGGCCGTGTCTCAGTCCCAATGTGGCCGTTCACTCTCTCAAGCCGGCTACTGATCGTCGCCTTGGTGAGCCGTTACCTCACCAACCAGCTAATCAGACGCGGGTCCATCCTGTACCACCGGAGTTTTTACCCCTGCACCATGCGGTGCTGTGGTCTTATGCGGTATTAGCAGTCATTTCTGACTGTTATCCCCCTGTACAGGGTAGGTTACCCACGCGTTACTCACCCGTCCGCCACTCAATCACCAAATCTTCAGTTCCGAAGAAAATCAAATAAGGTGTTTCGTTCGACTTGCATGTGTTAAGCACGCCGCCAGCGTTCATCCTGAGCCAGGATCAAACTCTCATGTTCAATGTTGATCCAAGTTCAAGAAGCACTAGCTTCTTTATCCTTGTTAATTACTGTTCTCTATAAAGAACGTTCGTTGATTTTTACTAAAATCATCTGAAAAATTCATTAGAATTTTCAAGGTTGTCTTATTGTTCAGTTGTCAAAGATCTTTTTTGTGATCCGCTTCGTATAAGAAGCTTTATCATTATATCACTTCGTTCTTAGCTTGTCAAGAACTTTTTTGATTTATTTTGTTGACCCGTTCTTCATAAGAACCGCAGCAACTTTTACATCATATCATGTTCTTTCTTACTTGTCAAGAACTTTTTTAATTCTTTTTTGAAACATTTTTTTCAAATCCCTTTGAAACAATATGTTCCTCACTGTCTCTCACAGACAGCTTAAATATAATATCATGCCATTTCTTTTATGTCAACACCTTTTTTCATTTTTTCTATTTTTATTATTTAACACTCTCATCATTATTTCAAAAAGAAGGTATCCTGCAAATGAATCATTAAATGACATTTGCAAAATACCTTCTTTTTATTGTTGTAATAATTTCTGCGTTTCTATCTGTATCTGCTGTTTGATCATCTGTTCTAATGGATTCGTTTCCACCATTGTCTGCATAACTTCACTTCCGCCAACGATCTGAGCATATTCAGATTCCATTCCAACATGTGGCATCAATGAAATAAAAAATACAACTACCATAATGATCAAGGAACCTTTGATCAATCCAAGTGCTGCTCCTGCTACCTTGTTAATAAACCCAACACCTGGAACCCTTGTAACTTTATTTGCAAGACGTATTACCACTGAAAAAATAATTTTACATACGATCATCAACCCCATATATGCAATCATATATGCAATTCGATCTGTAACAATCGTTCCCTGGATTTCTGGTACATTTTGAATCACTATTTCTTTAAAATATGCCGCGCCTTTATAAGCGATCGCAAAAGTTAAAATCCATGATGCAAGATTCAGCATACTTTTAATGAGTCCTCTTCGATAACCTATGATCATCTGCAAGATCAAATAGATTCCAAAAACAGCTACGATAATTTCTCCCATATGTACTCCATTCTAGTATATCTCTGATAAATTTGTACTATTTTCATAGGTTATCAGATATTTCTGTCTTTTTCCTGTTGGTGAAATATTGACAATCCGTTTCTTAAAGTCTTTCTTAAACATTTCATGTCCAGCAAAATTCACAATTGAACAATGATAATTTCCAGCCAACAATAATTCTTTCTCTCCTAATAATAATTTATTATATTCTGAAGAGAATTTATGTGACATCAATTTTCTTCCTGTTTTATTATATACGACTGCTTCATATTTTTCTTGATCTGTTTTTTTCTGATCTTCAAATACGAATGCTGCGTAATCATCATTCACCGCAACACTACTCACATCTTTATCAAATGATATCGTTTGCTTTTTAGAAATTGTTTTTCCTACTTTAAAGAAAATCATCTGATCATCTCCAATTGCCACAGCTTTAGAATCACCCATAAAGCTCACTTTCGGAATTACCGTATCTTTAAAATCAAAGCCACCGATCATCTGATCTCCACTGTCTTCACCTTCCTGTCCAAAATTATACAGTGCAACTCTGCTTTTTACATTAATCCCATCAACGACAAGATAACTGACCAAAAGATCTTGTCCATCTGATGACAGATCAATATCCATTGGATATCCATTTTGATCAGATGTGACTTTGATACTTACCAGTTTCTTCTGTGCTGCATCATATAATTCTATATAATTTCCATTATCACCGTGAAGAATTAAAGCAATTACACCTTGTTTTGCCACTTCCAAATCTACGATTGGATAAGATACACTAAATTTTTTCATCTGTCCATCTGAATCAAGTAACGCAATCTCATTCCCATTCTTGGATGCAACTACAATATAGTTCCCACAATAAGATGCCTGTGGATTCTTAATGGAATATGTTTTATTCCATTTTTCATTTCCTTTTCCATCTAAGAAAGAAATCCCATCTTCGCTGTAACAGATCGTTCCTTTCTTATATGCAAATGACTGAAATGATTCTGTCAGCTCTTTTGTGATCGTTTTTACAACCTTCATCCTGTGATATGTCCGATAGCGATATGCAAATATTGTACATATACATACAACCACAAACGCTATGATCAATCCCATACGATATTTTTTCTTTTTTTCTCTTAGAAATAATGCATTTTGAATGTTCTCATTGGAATTGACATAAAGAGAAAACCCTGATTTCGTCTTTTGTTCCATAAAATACCTTCCATTTTCTAATCAATCATCATCTCTGAATACAGGTAAGTATACCTTATTCAATGAAATGTGTCCAGTCTACACATATTTCCTAGTTTAAATATCATCGAAGTGTTCCAGGAATGATCAACTTCTGTCCTGGGTAAATCTGATTTTCGTCAGACAATGCATTTGCCTTTTTGATTCTTTGAACAAGCTTCTGGGTCCCATATACCTTCCGACTGATCGATACTAACGTCTCTCCACTTTTTACGGTATATGTATAAGACTTGTATTGCCCAGAACTTACTTTTTGAGTTTTCTGTTTTTGTTTTATTGTGGGTTGTGTTGTTTTTTGTTCCTTTTTATGTATTGAAGTTTGTGTTGCCGAATCTAATGTTTTTGTTATTTTTACACTCGTTGTTGATGATTTTGTTGATGATTTTGTTGAAATTTGATCCGACACCCCTTTTCCCATCGTATGCACCGCACCATTTACAACCTCTTTAAAATTTATACTCTGATCTTGTCCAGCATAATAATACATCGTACCTCCCATGATCATCATGATCGTAACTGCTGCTGCCGTTGAAATATTCCGAATCCTTCCTTTTCTCTGATTACTCTTGGTTTTTTTGGATATCTTTTCACGAAACTGCCGGATCAATTTCTCATCTCTTCGACTCTCCATCATTTTTTCATATGTCTGCACCTCTTTTATATCTTGTCTTCGTTCCACAAGATAATTCTGCATCATCGGATTTTTTTCATAATATATATAGTATCCATTTTGCCTTGAGAGATCTTCTCCTCGAAAAACATAAAATGCATCTTCTCCTTCCAGATTATCCATCATATATAACACTTTTCCTTCTCCTGGAAAATTTTCAAAATGTGTCTTTTTTATTTTATCATTGAGTCGAACCGAAAATCCCATTCTTAAAAGTGCCCATCCGATGACATCCAGACCAGAAAACAATCGCTCCTTCTGTTGATATATCTCTCTCCATACTTCATCATCAAATACTGTTTCATCAAGATCCAATTCCAGATTCTGTCCCTCGATCGCTCCTCTTATAAAAATAACAAGATCATTTCCAATCTGCTTTTTCTCTCCAAATAAAATTGCTCCTCTTACATATGTATTTTTGTCCATGGATAAAGAATTTAAAAATGTTATAACATAATCTTCAATATATACTTTTGTGTGTCCTGCTGGACTTCCAATCTGCCTGATATTTTTAGGCAACTGCTGCTCTGTTTTCACGAAAAAACCTCCTTTTCTTCCATTTCACAAAAACCTTATCATAAAGAGATAAAAATTTTTATCAAACAACGTCGAGACGTTAAAATTTTTTTACATACTTCTTTTCTTTTTGTATACACTAAAAAGAGAATTTAAATCAGGAGGACGATCTATTGTTAAAAAAAATATCTTACTATCATCCAGATTCCCCTTATGCTCTTATGAAATTTCAAAATGATCTGCTACATTATCTCAAAATAAAGCATAAAAAAAATCAGCCCCTCGTCATTGTCTGTATCGGTACAGACCGCGCGACTGGTGACTGTCTTGGACCACTCGTTGGTCAGGCATTGCTTCCTTCTCCTCAATATTCAGTTTTTGGGACTTTAAAAGAACCTATTCACGCTAAAAATCTCAATCAAACTTTTAAAGAAATTTATTCTGTCTGCCAAAATCCTTTCATCATCGCTGTCGATTCCTGTCTCGGTTATGCACAGCATGTTGGATGTATTACACTCTCCCCTCTCCCACTACTTCCTGGCCGAGGCGTTTCAAAACAACTCCCACCGATCGGACAATTATCAATCACTGGAATTGTAAATGTCTTTTCTGATTCCGTTTCAAACGAATCTGTAATTCAAAACACTCGACTTCACACCGTTATAAAATTAGCGGATTTTATCACAAATGGTATAAAATCCGCTAATATCCCTTCTATATATCAAGTTTCATGTCCCCATCCTTGATCAATCCTGCTCTACGCATCGCTTCCGAAATAAAATATGTCAAAAATGCAGGAGCTATGATCTGCATAACCAGTATCATGACAATAACAGTCACTGCAGAAGTTCCTCCTGTTGTCATCGTCTTATATGTCATCATTGGTCCCACAAACCCTGCCGTTCCCATACCAGAACCAATTGCATTATTCGTCATTTTTAAAACTACAGTAGAGATCGGACCAAGAATGGCACTTGTAATGATCGGTGGCAGCCAGATCAATGGTTTTCTTACAATATTGGGAACCTGTAACATCGATGTTCCTATTCCCTGTGCCAATAGACCTCCAATTCCATTCTCCCGTAAACTGGCCGTCGCAAATCCGATCATCTGTGCACAACACCCAATCGTTGCTGCTCCTGCGGCAATTCCAGAAAGATTCAAAATAATTCCAAGTGCTGCTGAACTGATCGGAAGAGTTAACGCCATACCCATCAATACAGAAACAACAATTCCCATCAAAAATGGCTGCTGTTCTGTTCCCCATCGAATCATCTCTCCGATCTGTTTCATGAGATCTGAAATATATGGTCCAACCGTTAACCCCACGATTCCACCACATACGATCGTTGTTAATGGCGTCAAAATAATATCAAGCTTTGTTCTTCCAATGAAAATCCTTCCAATCTCTATTCCTATGTAAGCCGCTACAAATGCTCCAAGAGGCTCTCCTGGGCCACTTAATAGGATTTTGCCACTTGAACTTACACTTCCATTCAATAAGCCAGAAGCAAAAGCTCCGATCATACCCGTACTTGCGGCAGATGCACATACAAGTGTTGATTCTCCTAATTTACTTGCAACTCCAATTCCAATTCCAGCTCCCGTCAATACTTTAGCAATCGATGCAACCATAACGATCATATTTCCTATATCTCCTCCTATGATCGTTCCGGCTTGTTCTAAAATCGTTCCAATGATCAATGTTGCAAATAATCCTATTGCCATTCCTGACAATCCATCTATAAAAATCCGTTTTAAAATTTTCATGCTCCATCTCCCTTTTAACGTAATGTTTTTTTTAGTATAACATACCTATTTTGCTTTACAAGAAACAAAAATACTTCTATACTAAGTCAAAAGAAGTAACTATTTACCAATTTATTAAGGCAGGAGTTTATTTATGTTTCGTATGTGGGGCAAGATTTTTCATGAAAATCATATGTTAAAAGACACTGTAATCTGTATAGATAGTGATCTGAATCGAACTAGAAAAGTATATCAGGCATTGGAAGAGATCTGTTATGAATTTGATCTTTCTAAACCACTCTGGCTTGATCACAATAAAAACGACTTTATCCATCATTCAAAAACCAGATTTAATTCTGACAGTTTTGTAGAAGATATTGATTTTGATTTTCTTGAAATTCAGGTAATTGAAGAAGACTAAATAATTTTATATTTTCTTTTGAAATCGTTTACAAAACCACAAGACAAATGGAGATTATTTATATGAAGGGAAACGGTCACCCCACAAACAATCAGAATATTTCTGAATATGTTGCACTTTTATATCAGAAATATTCGCATAAATTATACTGTAATGCTTTTCATTACACGTCAAATCCAAGTATTGCTGAAGATGGTGTTCAGCAGATATTTGAAAAAATTCTTTTACATCCTGACACAACATTACATGTACCTGAACACGAGATTATCTATTATCTCTTTGCTATACAGCGTAATGTGATGTATACACTAACTATGGATGAGTATAAAAATTCTCACTATCCTTTAGATTATGATGATGGTAACGATATTTCTCGTAATCTCATTGATCCTGAGGATCTGTTTATCCGTTATATTTATCTTGATTCTCTCAAGATCATTTTCTCAACACTAACACCTGATTTTCGTGATACTATAATTTTTCATTATTTCTATGGATTTAAATATAGTGAGATTGCATGTATGTTTCATATTTCTGAAAGAGCAGTTAAGAAAAGAATTGCTGTAGCCAAGAAACGCGTAAGAACCATGTTTCAGAAAGAGGATTTCCTATGAACAATACAAATAAGAATATTTTTTTATTTTCTGGTTCCCTTTTTTCTTCAAAAATCGGTTTACTATATATAAGAGAGTGAACATTGTATTTTAAACGCATAATAATAACAGCAGGATTACCGATTACAAGATAGCAACAGGCAGTCAAAAAAACAGGACACCCTGTATTCGTCCGTATATAGAATATAATTTTCATTGATGACAGGTCTCATCTCTGAATCATATCTCAGATATAATGGATTCTCTCTTATAAATTCCACAAATGTATGGATTCTCATCATCTCCATACAAAATACAACAGGTCAGAGATTAATACTCTGACCTGTTATTCATTTTCTATTTTGTTGTACTTCCAAAGCCGCCATTTCTGACTTCTGTTGCATCATCATCGATCGTAACTCCGTACTGCATAAAGATTCCCTGTACCATGCCAGTTCCCTGTGCCACTGAAACTGTCTTACCTTCATTGGTGTCATTTGTTAATTTTACAAAAATGTGACCTTCATTGTCGGAATAAAAATAATCGCTGTCAATAATACCGACTGTATTATTCATCTGAAGACGGAATTTAAATCCTAATCCACTTCTTGGAAAAATATTTAATACCCAATCAGATTCAATAAAAACTCGGATTCCTGTTGGAATCTTGATTGTTTCTCCTGGTTTTAATTCAAAATCAACCGGACTAAAAAAGTCGTATCCTGCTGATCCTCTAGTCGCTCTCTTTGGCAATTTGATCTGGTCATAGATTTCTTTGATTTCTTCTTCTGAAGCTCCTGGAAAACTATCATCCCAGCTTTCTTTGAACTGTTCAAAACTTACTTTATGAAATTGTGCTATCTTATTCATCTGTATCTCCTAATTATAAATGATATTCTGCGTATCTGTTAATATTTATAACGTTCCTTATTTTATCAAACTAACGAATTTCTTTCAATAGTCCGGTAGTTTTTTCAATCCCTCAAATCGGTATCCCTCTTTTTTTAGGTTTATGATTACTGTCTCCAACGCTTCTGCGTTTGATCGCGATATATTATGTATGAGTGGGATCGCACCTTTATGCGTATATTTTTGAAAATGTTCTATCACATAGTCTTTTCCAGGCTGTTGATCCACCTTAAAATCCACGTAAGCCATACTCCAGAAAATTGTCCGATATCCCATCTTTTTGGTTAATGCTAGTGTTCTCTCATTATACTCTCCCATTGGAGGCCGGATAAAAGGATCCATATCATATCCTGTTGCTTCTTTACAATACTGTGCACAATCTATGATCTCCTGTTTATTATCGCGATCTGACAATGTTGGCATGCTCTTATGATGTACCGTGTGATTTCCTACGATATGCCCCTCTTTTTTCATACGCTTTACGAGCTTTGCTTCCTCTCTGATAAATGGTTTTGTTACAAAAAAAGCTGCTACAACTTTTTGTCTTTTCAAAACATCCAGAATTTTTGGAGTAAATCCATTTTCATATCCGCAATCAAACGTCAGATAAATCTTTTTTTCTGTGCATTTTGGATCTACATAATATGCATCATATTTTGACAGATCTATTTTCTGTGAAACCTCTGGCTGCTGATGTTCCTCATTTCTTTTAAACCACCAACTTTCAATCCCTTGCGAAACATTTCCCACCGTCTTGTATATCTGTATTGTTGAATCTTGGTGCGTATCCTGCTTTTTCTTTTTCTGCTCTTCGATTTGTCCCCTGCATCCACTAAGTAATATTCCTGTTATACAAACTAAGATCATCTGAAAAATCCTTCGATATTTCATAAAAACACCCACACAACCCCTTTTTCTTATATGTATTATCCAATTTCTCACTTTATAAGTCTTTTATAAAATCTTTTAATATCTGCAGATCTTCATCTGTCAACTGACATTCTCTGGAACTTGCAATCTCTCCCCAATGCTCTTCGATATTCGCTACCTGTTTCTTTTCTTTTTTTATCTCTTCTTTTTTCTTATTTTCTAAATTTTCTTTATAATTTTGTTTTTTTGTATAATTCAACATTCGATTTGGTAATATATTTTCCAAATAGTTGATCAGATTAATTTTTATTTTCCTCTTCATCTGATCCATTTTTGTTAAATAATCCATCATAAAGATGGAAATTCCACATACAACTCCAATGATCAAATTTCTTCCCCAGAAATTAATATCTGCATTCATTGCTATTCCACGAATAGCGCCCAGACATCCAAGACCTACACAGATAATTGCACAAAACCCTGGAATCTGTTCCAGGAAAAACGAATTTATCCCCAATATCTTGTCCGCTTCAAAATATTTATCCACAATACAGCTGATATTATTCACTTTTGTTTGCAGATTATAATAGTTTTCTATTTTCTTTTTTAATGTGCCGATCCAATACCGTTTTGGTCTCTCCATTTCTTCTGAAGATACTAACAATCTATGATAATTTGCCCAAACTATGACCTTAGTAAGAACTGCGATCACCATTGCTGTTATAAATCCTTTCATAAAAAAAGTTTCCCTTAACATTTCCATAGATACCACTCCTTTTCATCATATATATGTTACTTATGATTATAAAAGGATATCTATCGAAACTTAAGAGAAACCGTCCTACAAAGTTAGACTACATTCTGTCTAATATTCCAAGAACCAGACGAACAATGTGTTTTATTGCCGCTTTTTCAAATTCTTCGTAACTTCCTGCTGCTTCCTGATCTGCTTTATCAGAGATCGCACGAAGAATGATAAATGGAATCTGATTTAAATGTGCTGCCTGTGCCATCGCTGCACCTTCCATCTCTGCACAGTATCCATCAAATTCATTGATCAGATAATGTTTCTTCTTATTATCTGAAATAAACTGATCACCACTGACTACTCTTCCAACATAGCTGTGGATATCTGGATTCACTTCGTCACATGTCTTCTTGGCAAGTTCGATCAGATCTTTATCTGCCTCAAAATAAGAAGTATCCATTCTAGGGATTTCCCCAACTTTATATCCAAAAACAGTTGCATCTACATCATGCTGAACTGCATCTTTGGAGATTACAATGTCCCCAATCTCAATGTCTTTATATAGTCCACCTGCAACACCTGTATTGATCACAGCTTTTACATCAAAACGGTCTGCAAGAATTTGTGTGCATAATGCCATATTTACCTTACCAATTCCACTCTGCACGATCACAACTTCTTTATCTTTTAACTTTCCACAATAAAAATCCATACCTGCACAGGTTACTTTTTCTTTTTCTTCCATAGCTTCGATCAGCTGACTGACTTCTTCTTCCATGGCTCCAATGATACCAATCATATGTTATCTCCTTTTCTTTTATGTTGATTTCAGTTTACGAGAAATCGTAATTTATGTCAAATAAGAATCTCTTGAAATACACACTCTCTTGCACTATAATTTGTTGTGTATCTAGGCATTTTACCAGATACTGAATTTTTGAAATATATTTACAGGAGGATAATAGAATTATGGTATATAAAACAAAAGGAACTTGTTCCAGTGAAATTGAATTTGAGGTAGAAAACGGAATCTTAACAGATATCCATTTTGTTGGTGGATGTCAGGGAAATACAACTGGTGTCGCTGCATTAGCAAAGGGACTGCCTATTGATGAAGTTATCGACAAATTATCTGGAATTCAGTGTGGTTTCCGTGGAACTTCTTGTCCAGACCAGCTTTCTAAAGCACTGATCGCGTACAAAGAAAATAATTAATCGGGGTGAAAAGATCATGAAACGAATCGTATTAACCGGTGGAGGAACTGCCGGACATGTTACACCAAATATGGCACTTGTACCGAAACTGATCGATGAAGGATATAATATTTATTATATTGGTTCTTACGAAGGTATGGAAAAGAAACTGATCGAAGATATCGGTGTTACTTACTATGGAATTTCTTCTGGAAAGCTTCGCCGCTATTTCGATATCAAAAACTTCTCTGATCCATTCAGAGTTATCAAAGGATTTTTTGAAGCAAAGAAGATCTTAAAGAAACTTCGTCCAGACGTTGTATTTTCCAAAGGTGGCTTTGTCACTGTGCCTGTTGTGATCGCTGCCAAACAGCTCCATATTCCCGTGATCATTCATGAATCTGATATGACTCCAGGATTAGCAAACAAGTTAAGTATTCCTAGTGCAAGTAAAGTATGCTGCAACTTCCCTGAGACAGTAAAACTTCTCCCTGAAGGAAAAGCTGTACTAACAGGTTCTCCGATCCGTGAAGAATTATTTACAGGAAAATGTGAAGAAGGACTTCGTCTGTGTGGATTTACAGAAGAAAAACCTGTACTTCTTGTTATTGGTGGAAGTCTTGGATCTGTTGCGATCAACAATGCGATCCGCAGTAACATTGATGCGTTACTTGAAAAATACCAGATCATTCATCTGTGTGGACGTAATAACTTAGATGAAAGCCTTGAGGGCAGAGAAGGTTACAAACAGTTTGAATATGTCAAAGATGAGTTAAAACATTATTTTGCATGTGCAAATGTTGTTGTGTCCCGTGCTGGAGCGAATGCGATCTGTGAGCTTCTTGCACTTAGAAAGCCAAATATCCTGATTCCTCTTGGATTAGAAGCCAGCCGTGGAGACCAGATCCTAAATGCTGAATCTTTTGAGAATCAGGGATACAGCTATGTGCTTCAGGAGAAGGATGTTACAAGCGAAACTTTATTGAATGCTGTTAACAGCGTTTATGAAGATCGTGATAAATATATTGAAGCTATGCATCATAGTAAGCTTGCAAATCCGATCGAGACAATCGTGAATCTGGCAAATCAGTTAGCTTCTCGAAAAAAGAAACGATGATTTTATTAATTGCTCATAAAAAACGAGAGAAATTAAAAATTTCTCTCGTTTTTTATTTTTACATGTATTATATCCAAAAAAATTAAAAAATTAGCATATTTTTTAATTTTTTATGTTATACTTCTATTATTATTAAAATTCACTTTATATTTTTTAAGGAGGACAACTATGGATTATCACATTTTAAAAAAATATCGATATACAAACCGAAATCAATTTGAATCTATCTATTCTTCCCGATATGAAAATGAACTGGCATTACATTATGATTTTGAAATTCATGGTTTTCCATGCTTTTCACTCCCAACTACCGAAATTTTAAATTTAACATCAAGAATCTATAAACTTACCCAGACTTTAATCTATTTAAAATCAAAACTCCCTCAGATTGCTCTGGAGCAATATACTCAAACTTGTCTTGTAGATGAAGTAAAACTTACAAATGAAATTGAAGGCGTAAATAGTACTCGACGTGAGATCCAAGATATATTAAATACACAATCGATCACAAAAAAAAATATGCGTCTTTATGGATTAGTTCAAAAATATAATTTACTAAAAAATTCTGAAAAAATTTCAATTCATAATTGTTCTGACATTCGAAATATTTACAATGAATTAGTGAGTGAAGAAATTAAAAATAATGATCCTTTGAATCTTCCAGATGGAATTTTTTTTCGAAGAAAATCTGTTTCCGTTTACAGTCCACATATGAAAGAAATTCACCGTGGAATATCTGGAGAAACCGAAATTATTGCCTGTATGGAAAAAGCTTTATTTATATTGCATAATAAATCCATTCCTCCTTTGATTCGAATCTCCGTCTTTCATTATCTATTTGGATATATCCATCCATTTTATGATGGAAACGGAAGAACAAATCGTTTTATCAGCAGTTATCTTTTATCTAAGGAATTAGAGCCTCTGATTAGCTATCATTTAGCAAAAACAATAAAACAAAATATTTCCAAATATTATAAAAGTTTTGATTATACAAATGATACTGATAATCGTGGTGACCTAACTGGTTTTATTACAAATTTTCTAGAAATTATTCTTGCATCCATTGAAGCATTAATCGATTCTCTGGAAGACAAAATAGAACGTTTGCATTATTTCGAGCAAATATTATTATCTAATTTTAAAGATAAAACGGATTACGGAATTCTTCATTTACTATTACAGAATTCTTTATTTGGTCTGGAACCATTGTCTGCCAGAGAAATGGCTGAAATGCTTGATAAATCTTATGTTACGATTAATAATCGTTTGAAGAAAGATTCCATCAAAACACTATTACAATCTGATATACCTCATAAATATGATTTGGATTTAGATATTTTAAAAACTTTATGATTAGATAACAACAAAACACGAGACTGCTACCTTCTATGGCAATCTCGTGTTTTTATTTTTCAGAAAAAACTATACGCTACTATTTATTTTTTCATTATTTCACTTTGCAAGATCTTACTGCACTGTATGCACCGTAAACTTTAGATTTTCCTACTGTCTTGTATGCACGTACTTTTACAAAATATTTTTTCTTTGCTTTTAACTTCTTGATGACTTTCTTATATGTCTTGTAAGATTTTACTGTGTATGTCTTTGCACCTTTGAAGTTTTTCTTAGTTGCGATCTTGATCTGGTATCCAGATACGTTTTTGTCTTTCTTCCATGTAACTGTTAATTTTTTCTTTCCTGCTTTTACTTTTGCTGTCTGTTTCTTAACTGTTACTTTTTTGACTGGTTTTACAGCTGGTTTTGTCGCTGTTGTTGTAGCTGCAGGCTTTGTTGCTGTTGTTGTAGCATCTGATGGCTTTGTTGCTGTTGTATCAAACTTATATGGTACATATGTATCATCAATATCATATTTCACTACACCATTTTCTGTATAATATGTTACTGCATCAATTGTTTTTCCCATCATAGATTTATAATGTTCTCCAGAAATTGGGCAACCATGAGACTGTGTTGTAAATCCTGTTCCCCATGCAAATTCTGTCCCTTTCCAGATATTTTCTACATGTCTTAATCCATATTGTGTTCCATCAGTTGTTGTGATCACTGCTGCAAGAACTTTCGTATTCCCACTGATCTGATCACTATCCGCAACCTTATCAAAGTTTAAATTTAATTGATAATCTCCATACTTAGATGATGTCTTAAACTTCTCAATCGCTGCACCTTCTACTGTTTTTTCAGTTGCTGTAGTCTTGCCAAAAGAATAAGATCCATCTTCATTTACAGTTAATTCTTTATAGTACGCTGGTGCTGTTGTACCTAATTCATAATATGAATAATCTGCACTTTCAAATAAAGCATCTTTGCCTTTATATTCTGTTGTTGTTTCTTTTCCTTTCATATTTACTGTAATTGAAACTTTAGAAGCGTCTGTAATTTTTGTTAATTTAGATAGATCTGTTCCTGCTTTGATCTTTACAGGATAAGTGATTCCTGAAATATGCTCTCCAGTATTGTCTGCATGATAAGATCCATTGGCTAATGTACTTTTTGTTTTTGTCTTTGTTGCTGAAGTTGTCGCATCTACTTTTACATCATTTTTATTTAATTCTGCCTTATAAAAATCAGCATATGGGATATTCATCAACACATATATATCTTGTTCCTTATTCGTTTCATCTGCCTTAACAACAGATATACCATTATTAAATACTGCTGGCACACTTACAGGTCCTGCCAACATTGCAGCAGCCATAGCTACTGTTAAACCTTTTTTCCACATTCCTTTTCTCATGTGAACCTCCTTCAAGTTATAATAGTTAATAGCTTCATACAAAAATATAAGTACTGAAATATCTTTGTATATTTATCTTGATTTTTGCATATTCCGAATCTAATTGAGAATTTTTCGCATTTAGTTAGTTTTAGCTAACTGTCATTTTTTAAGAAAGGTGCCTTTATAAGTGATCAGACACCTTGCTATTTCGTCAATTATCTTACAAACTTTGTGCAAAAATACAGACTCCAATAAATAATACAAGCTTCAGGAGAATGATAACGATTTCGTTACCTTTTAATTTCTTACCTGAACCCAAATGGATGTTTTGTTTTGGGCACACATCCACACATTGCATACAGTAGATACATTCCCCGCCATTCTTCTGGTCCCTTTTGATCTGATAATCTACAGGGCACTTAATCTCACATGCACGGCACTTTGGAATGCAGTTGCTTCGGTCTCTGTCGAGTACGGAAAACGGCAATGTCGGTAACCATGCAAAGATTGCTCCCATTGGACATAGATATTGGCAGAAAAATCTTTCTTTAAGGCACATACCTACCAGTATAAGTACAAAGATGACCCATCCGGCTAAATAACTGGCGTCTGGAATCTTACCTGTGTACAACATGGAAAATACTTCCCAAGGACTGGTTCCATGGAACTTTTTTGTAAATCCTAATGCATAAATCAGCATTAAGACTAATAACACTATATATTTCATTTTCTGAAGTTTCCGTCCTGTTTCTTCTGATACCCACGGAAGCTTCTTTTTTACTTTTTTCTGAATCCATTGGGATAGGGCATACATTCCATCTCCCAAGGTTCCAAATGCACAAGCATAGCCACAGAAGAATCTGCCAAACAAAATAGTGAATCCGCATAATGCGATCAGCATTACAAGAAATGCATTATGTTCGATCGGCTTGCCTGCCCTGATCTGTTCGATCACATACCTCACACCAGAAAATGCTGATGTATATAACGCCGGCATCCATAGGAAAAAGATGATCTGGATGATCTGCCGGGCGAGACGTCTTATATCTCTCTTTTGTCTAAGGTTCATTATGACGCCTCCTTCAAAGCATTTCGTACCGCTGCAATAATACCTTTTGAACTGTATGTCGCTCCACTTGCTACATCAACATCGGCTGTCTGCTTTTGTTTCATTGTATCTATGATTTTTTTTGCATTATTAAAATATGCACTGTCTTCATTTTTCGCTTCTTTAATCTGAATGTCATCGATAGAACCATTTTTTATGGTTACACTCACAACAATCTGACCACCGAATCCCTGGCCGCTGCCTTCATAGGTTCCGTCTTTCCATGAACCCAAACCACTGTTCTCAGCTGCGATCTTCGCTTCTTTTTCTGCTCGGATCGTTGCAATATTATGATATGCAAAACATACTCCAACGATCAGCACAAGGTTTAGAAGTTTCATTAAGAAATGCTTATATTGTTTTAATTGTTTCATATCTCTTTCTTGTTCCTCTACCTATTGGTTAATCTTTGAAATTGCGTTCTTATATGCATTGATCAAGGCATTGCTTGAACATGTTGCTCCTGTTACCACGTCATAATTTTTTGAAGTATCCAATCCATTTGCGATCAATTGAGGAACTATCTTTTTTTCCGCATCCTTATACCATGATTGCATGCTTTTATCTGACCATTTTATATTTTGGATTCCTTTTACTTTTCCATCAGATGAAACTACAACTTCTAAAGTAAGATCATATGCGTCAAAATCTCCATCTTCATCTGGCTCACATACTGCACTTCCTGTATACGTTTGATCTGTCGGTGTTGTTGGTACAGTTGTTGTATTATCCTCAGATGAATTATCAGTATTCGTATTATTATCATTTGTACTATTGTTCGTATTATTTGTTTCTACTGTAGTTTCCGTATCTTTTTTCGCCAATGCTTTCTTTAATGCATCTCTGACTGCTTCCATGATACCTTTTGAACTATATGTAGCACCACTAACTGCATCAACTTTATCTGTATTAGCTGATTGTACCGCGATAATACTAAATGGCACTTCAGACCATGCACGTTCAAAATATGCTGCATCATCTTTCTCATTTTTCACAAGTTTGATCTCTACGATCTTGCTCTTCTTGATACGAACACTGACAGTGATCTTTCCTCTGAATCCTGTTCCAGTTCCTTCGTAAACACCATCTTTGTATGTTCCTGATACTTTCTCTGTTGTATCTTTCTTCGTTGTGTCCTTTGTTGTAGATGTAGAACTACTGTCACTAGATGATTTATTAACGGCCGCTTTGCTTAACGCATTACGCACGGCTTTGATAATACCATTGGAACTAAATGTAGCCCCACTGACAGCATCTACATTTGTGCTCTGCTTCTTAACCATCAATGGAAGTAAAATACCTTTTGCACGGTTAAAATACGCTGCATCATCATGATTTTCCAAAATTTTAATTGATTTGATCTTATTCTTTTTGATCGTCACAGAAACTTTTACAGTACCATGATATCCAGCGGCTGTACCAATAAATGTACCATCTTTGTATGTTCCTGATTCATCCGCTGTACCAACACTTCCTGCAGATTTTGCAGAAGATCCGCCTGCTTTTGCAGATGATTTATCTTCTTCCCCTGTTAACGCATTTTTTACTGCCTTAATGATTCCATTTGAACTGTAAGTTGCTCCACTGACAACATCAACTTTTAATGACTGCTTTGCCAGAATATTTTTGATCACACCTGCTGATGCACGATTGAAAAATGCGGCATCATCGGAATTACTTAATACTTTGATTGCTGTGATCTTATGATCTTTTACAGTAACTGAAACCTTTACCAAACCACGATATCCGTTTGCCTGTCCTTCATAAGTTCCATCCTTGATCTTGCTTAGATCAATATCCCCAGCATTTGCTTTCTTTGTTTTCTTTTTCGCTTGTGTCGTTGCAGCTTCTACCTGATTTTCAGAATTATTTTTTGATTTTTCTGACTTTGGTGCCGTATATCCAAAAACACTGTTTCCAACCAGACTGATCACAAAAATCGCAGGCACAAACTGAATCAGATTGACTTTCTTTAACTGATCAATGATCTTCATTTTTGTTTTTCCTTCTCTCTTTCTATCTGTTAACGTTTTATTTTTTTATTACTGTAAAATCACTATCTGAACTAAAATGATCTTTGATTCCCTGTGAAATATATACCTTATTATTTTCATCAACAAGGATCATATTGAATTCTTTGCTGTGTTCCTGCCAGTAAGAAGTAGCTTTATCCTTCCCCATAACAAACAATGTTGTTGACAATGTATCAGATAATGTACCATTTTTACTGATGATCGTTACTGATTTCAGATCTTTTTCGGATGGTTTTCCAGTTGCTGGATCAATGATATGATGATATGTTTTCCCATCTTTCTCAAAGTATCTTTCATATGCTCCAGATGTAATGACTGCTTCATCAGCAGCTTCATATGCACCGATCATACTTTCTGTATCATCTGGTGACTGCACTCCGACTTTCCATCGGCTTCCATCTGTTTTTGTTCCGATTGCCTGTACGTTACCACCAAGACTGATCACACCGCTTTTCACACCATCCTTTTTATAGATTTTTGCAATTCTTTGTGATGTGTATCCTTTAGCAATTCCTCCAAGATCAATCTTCATATTTTTCTCTAATGTCACAACATTTGTTTTCTTATTAATTTTGATTTTCTGACTATTTACGTTTTTCAGAAGTTTCTGAATTTCTCTGTCCGATGGCACACGATATTTCTGTGTCGGAAATCCCCATAATTCCACGATCGGATAGATAGAAATATCAAAAGCATCGTTTGATTCTTTTGATTTTTTCTTTGCAAATTCGATCAATTCTAATGTCTCATCAGATACTTTCATTTTTTTCTTCTGATTCAGCTGATAGATCTCACTGTTTTTATCTACCGCTGACCATAGCTGATCTAATCGCTCAATCTCACTCTTAGCATCATCCACTGCTTTTTGTGCATTCTTTCCATATGCTTTCAGATTCATATAGGTGTCCATGGCAAAAACTTGCACACTTGCCTCCTGTGTACTTACTTCACTACTTGTCTCTGTCTTCTTTGCGTCCTGTTTCTTGGCACATCCAGCAAACGATAATACCCCTAAAACACTGATCGTCGCTATACATATTAACTTTTTTAGTTTCATTTATTTCATCCTTCTAGGTTAGTACTTGCTAACCTATAGTTTATAATTTTTCTGCTTTTGTTTCAAGGATAGTACTTGAGGTTTTTTTTCATTAAGAAAATACTTTGCCATTCTATAGTAGTTTTATATAAAAAAGGTTCAAAAAAGGAACTGTCTTTTCTGACAATTCCTTTTTTGACGTTCTATTCTAACCGTTATTTCTTAATCTCATAGTATCCATTTGTCTTCTTAGTACGCTTGCTTACTTTGACATAATACATTCCTTTTTTCTTTGGAAGCTTTACTGTCTTTTCTAAGTGTTTTGCAGATGTTTTTACTGTCTTAACTGGTTTTTTCTTACCTCTCTCATAGATCGTAAACTTAAATCCACCTTGATCTGCAACTGTTAAAATCTTCAATTTGCTTTGCTTTTTGCTAGATTTTACAGATACTTTATACCAACGGGCTGCTTTTTCATTCATTGTATACATCTCTGTTGCATTTAGATTCTTTGCTTTGGATTTCTTATAGGCAACTTTCTTTTTGGCATAATTTTTTGTCGTATACAACATTGTATTGAGCTGCTCTTTTGGAGCCTTCAATACTAGACGGTAGTTTCCTTTACTAAGTCCATAACCTACTGCAATCTGTGTTTCGTCTTCGTTTGTTGGTTTAAATGACTTTGTTCTTCCGATTGTGATCCATTTTCCTTTTTCATTTTTCTGAACTTTATAGCTTGTATTTCCACCATCTTCTACCATGGATGCAACAACAAAACCTGCAAATCCTCTTTTTGTCATTTTAAATGTGTGATAAGTTTCTTTTTCTTCACCTTTTTGCATATTGAGGTCGTTTTTTGCTAACCCACCACATTCATTTTGTAATACGTAAGCTGTGATCAATCCTTCTTTACAGTTCTTTGGAAACTCTATATAATAAGTTTCTCCTGCATTTACCTGCGCCTTTACATAGGACAGTGGCAATTTCTTGATCATTTTTTTATTGGAATCATATAGAATTGCTTCCTGTTTATTATCCCCAACAACTGCCAGTCCTAAAGCTCCTGATTCTACTGGAGTGAGCTTGATCAGATCTGGATTTTTAAAATAATTCTGATCATAATATTTGATCCCGCCAGTCAGCGCATAATATAAGGCATCTTCAAGAGTTCCAAATTTGTATGCTTTAATTTCTTTTTGATTCCATTCTTCCGGCTCTGTTTTTCTTGCTGTTTTCTTCATTACTGTTTTACTCGGAAAATATGATGTAGCTGCTTTTGATACTAAGCCATCCGCTGCTGATACTTTAACCTGCGGACACAGCATCGCTGCTGATATGACTGCTGCCATAAGAATACGAAATGACCTACTTTTCATTTTTTTCATCCAGTTTCCCTCCTTGTGATTCTTAATATGTATACGTTCCCAAATAATATGCCCCCGTTGTTTTGCTTGTAAGTTTCGTAACTTTCACATAATATGCTCCTTTTTTCTTTGGAAGTTTTACTGTCTTAACTTTATCATTCTTTGTGACTTTTACTGTTTTTAACCGTTTTCCTTTTTGATAAACACAGAATTTAAAACCTCCACCCACAGAATCTTTGGACAATGTAACTGCTTTTCTTTTTTTGGTAGATGAAACAGAAGCCTTATACCAACGCGCTGCTTTTTCTGTGGAAGTATATATACTGTCAATATCTGATTTTAGATTGATCGCTTTTGATTTCTTATAGGCTGCCTTTTTCTTTGATTTGTCCCTTGTATATTCTATATTAATGATCTGATCTTTTGGTGTTTTTAATGCCAGACGATATTTTCCTGCCTCTAATCCATAGAGCAATGCACTGTCATATTTATCTGGTTTTACCGTTGTGCCATATCCGACTTTTTTCCATGTCCCATTTACATTTTTCTCAATGTATACTCCAACTTTTTCATGTTTCTTTCCGATGGATGTAATATCAAATTGTACTTTTGAGCGTTTCGCTACGGAAAATGGATGATAGGTTGTTGTCCCTTTTCCAAGTTCATAATAACTTTTCTGATTCGCCATGGAAGTAAATTCGGTTTTGATCACACCAGTTAAAATGATCACTTTGTCTATCTTCTCTGGCAGTTTTACATAAAATTCATCTCCTGTTTTCACGATACCTACATATTCTTTGTCCCCGCCATCATTTAAATTATTTACTATAATTCTTTTCTTTGACGCATCATATACTGGTATTTTTGTCTCATCGTTACTTACGACACCAACCATAAACAGCCCTGGATCTGCAACTTTAATCTTTACCCAGCGGTCACTGCCTTTATAATTCTTATTATATAAATGCATTCCACCGCTCACCAGATATTTCATCATGTCTACTTCTGAATCAAACTGATATGCAGTCAATTCCTCTTTGTTCCATTCTTCTGGTTCAACATATCTGGCTGTCTTTTTCTGTGTTATCTTGTCTGTATTAATATTTGTCCTTACATTTGCAGATACTGATGGGCTACACATTGCAATGCTTAAACCTGCTGCTATCAGAACTGCTCCCATTTTCTTGATTCCCCTTCTTGCCATAAAAATTCCTCCTTATATTTTGATTTGGATTAATAATACCCTATTTCATACGTTCCATTTGTTTTCTTTGTAAGCTTTGAGATTCTGATATAATATGTTCCTTTTTTCTTTGGCATTTTCGCTATCTTCGCATTTGCATTTCCTGTTACCTTAATTGTTTTAATTGCTTTTTTCTTTCCCTTTTTATAAATTGTAAACTTGTATCCTCCAGAAACCGTGTTCTTTCCAAGATTCAGAATTCTTTTCTTCTTTGTAGATGTAATACTTATTTTATACCATCTTGAAGTTTTCTCTCCTGTTGTATATATATTCGATGTTTGTCCATCCAGTTTGATCTTCTTTGCTTTTGATTTCTTATATGCTACCTTTTTACTTTTAGAACTGCTTGTATATGAGACTGCATTTAACTGTGTTGTCGGTGCTTTGATCGCCAGGCGATATTCACCTTTAGTCAATCCATGAACAAAATCATCATCATAAGATGCTGGCTTGATCTTTACCGTATCATCGATTCTTTTCCATTGTCCGTTTTCTTTCTTTTCGATGTGTGCATAAGTGATCTCACTGTTTCGATCGATCGCTGAAATGTTAAATTCCACCGCAGATCTCTTCTTAATTGAAAATGGATGATATGTGGTACTTCCAGTTCCTGATTCATAATAAGTATCTGATGCTTTCATAGATCCAAATCCATCTTTGATCACACCTGTTGTCACAAATATTTTATCGATTTTTTCTGGCATTTGAAGATAGAAGACCTCACCTGCTTTTGCAAGCCTTCCATATTCCAGGTCTCCATCAGATGTCGTTTGAGCTAAAACTTTCTCCTTCGTTGAATCATAGAGATTTATCTTCTGCGATCTATTTCCATCTGTTTGTGTTGCAATTGTAAAATACCCTGA
The DNA here is from genome assembly GCF_030296915.1 of Anaerostipes hadrus ATCC 29173 = JCM 17467. Classification (NCBI taxonomy): domain Bacteria; kingdom Bacillati; phylum Bacillota; class Clostridia; order Lachnospirales; family Lachnospiraceae; genus Anaerostipes; species Anaerostipes hadrus. Next base: position 2,782,030 of record NZ_AP028031.1, read on the forward strand.
ATCTGCAACCGTAATTTTGACCATATGATCCTTTTCCTGAAATTTATCATTGTATAGATGTGTACCACCTGTCTGAAGATAATCTTCAAATTTATCTGTAGATTCAAACTGATATGCTGTGATTTCTGTATAATTCCATTCTTTTGGAGTCGTATATCTCTCTTGCATTTGCATTCTCTGTCCCGCATAAACTATCATCTTGGGACAACTCATAGATACTCCGATCACTGCTGTCATCATTAATGTTGCTGTTTTCTTTAAAATCTTTCTCATGTCTATCATCTCTCCTACTTGATCATTCTATTACTTCATTATTCGTCACAAATAACCTGATCCATCAAAATATCATGCTCCTCTGTCGGTACCTGATCCATCATTAACTCTTTATAACATACCAGAATCTTTGGAAATGTTACTCCATCTAAAAAACGGTCATAGAATCCTGCTCCATGTCCAAGTCTACGGCCTTCTCTATCTGCACTTACACAAGGTATTACCGCCATATCAATCTTCTCTTTCGATAAGATTGGACACCTTCTGGATGGTTCCATGATTCCATATGCCCCTTCCTCAAAATCATCTAAAGCATGAATCTGTCTCACTTCCATGATTCCTTTCCCAATACACAATGGAACTCCGACATTCTTCCCCTGTTTCAGTGCCGATGCTATCAGCTGCCATGTATCAACTTCATTTTTCATACTTGCATAACAAAAAATAGTTTTTGCCTCTTGAAATTCTTTTAACTCTTTTACCTGTTCAAAAATCGACTGATCTGCTTTTTCTATATAATTTTTGTCTAATTTTTTCATCCATTCTTTTACTTGTTGTCTTGCTTCTTTTTTCGTCATGATGTCCTCCAGTTTTTATAAAATTACGCACAAAAAATGAACCTAATTTCTTAGGTTCATTTTATCATAATTTTCTTTCATTGTATGCTATTTCATTATAATGTTTTATATAATTCCATAATCTTCTCGCCAGTTGCAACATCTTCTGAAAATGCAGTCGCACTTCCTGCTGCTGTCCCCATCTTCAGTGCTTCATTATAATCTCCATTACTTCTTAAATATCCTGTGATAAATCCTGCTACCATGGAATCTCCAGCTCCTACAGAGTTCTTAACTTCTCCTTTTGGACAAGGTGTTACATGAACTTCTCCTTCTTCTGTGATCAGGATTGCTCCATCTCCTGCCATGGAAACTAACACATTTCTTGCGCCTTTTTCCTGAAGTTTCTTTGCATACTCAACAATCTCATCATTTGTCTTTAGCACAACATCAAACATTTCTCCTAATTCATGATTGTTTGGTTTGATCAGGAATGGATGATATTTTAATACGTTTAACAACAAGTCTTTTGTTGCATCTACAACGATTCGGATATCTTTTCCCTGCAGACGTCCCATGATTCTTTCATATACATCTGATGGAAGTGTTGCTGGAATACTTCCTGCAAGAACTAAAATATCTCCATCTTCTAATTCATCTAATTTCTTAAACATCTGCTCTAATTCATCATCATGAATAACTGGTCCTAATCCATTGATCTCACTTTCTTCGTTGGATTTTACCTTAACATTGATACGTGTCATTCCTTCACGGACTCTGATAAAATCTGGTTTAAATCCAAGTTCTTTCGCTCCTGATTCAATAACATCTCCTGTAAATCCAGCTATAAATCCAAGTCCTACACTATCTACTCCAAGATTAGCAAGCAGATGAGATACATTAATACCTTTTCCTCCACAGAAAATGTATTCTCTTGTTGTCCTGTTAACCTGTCCTAATGTCAGGTTATCTACTTTAATTACATAATCGATTGCTGGATTAAATGTTACTGTATAAATCATGAAAATACCTCCTCAATGTTTGTGATTCTTTTGAACTCTTTGTTTTCTAAATGATCTGTAATGATCTCTGCCTTCTTTAAATCTGCAAATTTAATAGTTGAGATCACATTGAATTTGCTTGCATCCGAAAGAATATATGTTTTCTGGCACTGTTCCATCGCTTTCTTCTTAACTGCTGCCTCTTTCTGATCTGGCGTTGTAAATCCCTGCTTCAGATCAATCCCATTTGTTCCGAAAAAGCCCTTAGTAAAGTTATATTTATCAAGCTGTTCTAATGCTTCTTCTCCAACCAATGCTTCTGTTACCGCTTTAATCTCGCCTCCGATCAAATGGACCTTAAATCCTGCGTTCATCAGTTTTCTCGCATGTGTGATCCCATTTGTCACATAAATAACGTCATATTCTCTGAGATAATCTAACATCATTTCTGTCGTTGTTCCTGCATCAAGATACACGATATCTTCTTTTTTGATCAAAGATGCTGCATATTTTGCAATCTTTCGCTTCTCTTCCTGGTGTTTCTTTGACTTGGTTATAACTTCTTCTTCTCTTGATAACACAGATTTGATCGCAGTAGCTCCTCCATGAACCTTGATCAAAAGACCTTGTCGGTTTAATTCCGTTAAATCCCTTCGTATCGTGGACTCTGAGGTGTTCAGTTTTTCTGTCAGTTCTACCACGGTGACTGACTGTTTCTCTCTTAAAATCTCTAAAATGCGTTCAAATCGCTCTTGCGCTAACACAATATCACCTCTTTTCGCTTTTATTTAAGTATATCACAATTTCAATCATAGTCAATCATTTTCTTTTATTTTCAATCATGTATATTCTTCATAGTTTGTTCAGGTTTTCAAAATAATTTGAACACATTTGATTTTTATACTAATGAACATAAGGAGGTACTGTAAAATTAAATGCTTCCAAACAGACATTAACCGGTAACATTATTAATAGCTCAAAAAAAGAAATGACAGATTTGGATCTTCTGTCATTTCTTTCTCTATTTTTCTTTCAGCATACTCTTGCTTCCTAGATAAGTTGCGATCATATATCCAATATAAATTACGATCACAAGGATCAATGACTGTACTGCTGCTTGCGTTATATTGATCTGTCCCAATGTTGATATCAGGATTTTTGCTGTTTTAATTCCTACATATGAATGAACCAATGCCAAACTTAATGGCAAACAGAAGTATAAGATGATCTGTGCTTTGATCGCGTGATTGATCATTTTTTGTGAAGTTCCGATTTTACTTAATAATTTGTATTTTTCAATATTATCTGCATTCTCACTCAATTGCTGTAATGCAAGTACCGCTGCACATGTAATTAAAAATACAAGACCGATATATATTGCAATGTATGTAATGATCGTACTTAACCCAGTACTCTGTTCATATACTTCCTCTTTTGAAATTATCGCTGAATATGGTGAATTTGGCATCTTACTATTTATGATCATCTGCTTTAAATATTCCGTATATTTTCTTGATACTTTCTGTGCATTTCCCTTCCAGTTCAGATTTAAATATAATGTAGAATGATCAATCTTTAATGACTGGATAATTTCATCATTTAAAATGACTGTTCCCATATCTGTTTTAGCTGCTGTTACCATATATGTATCTTTTTGTAAGCCATATTTCATTTTATATGTTTTTCCATCCAATGTAAGTTTTTGCTTATCACTAGCTGCCTTTTCCATTATCGGTATCAGATTGCCATAATCACAATTCAATATATATTCATCTGATTTCAAGGTTAATTCTTTTTCTCCGATTGCTTTTCGGATTTTATTATATTCAGATAGTTTTGCAAAAGTTAGTGGAGTTTCATAAATTTTCTTCACATAATCTTTTGTATAATCTGAATACTTTTCTCTTCCCTTTAATAATGGCTCCATTTTATATCTGCATTTGCGAAATGTACCATTCTGATATATTGTGATCGGTAAAATTTCTTTTGCATCTTTTTTGATCGTTAATCCAAGATCATCTAATTTCTTTATAAACTTTTGCTGCTGTTCTTCCTGATATCCTTTTTCCGATAATCCATAAAAAGTACAATCAAACTTTGTCATATCTTCTAAATCTGTTTTCACTGAAGACGCCAATCCACTTCCTGTCGCAAACGCACTGATTGCTAAAAACAGCATCAAACACAGCATTGACATAGAAACAAATGTTGTGGTAATCTTTGAATTGATCTGTCTTAGCACAAACATATTTAATCCATTATAATAAAATTTCTTACTTCTTTTTGCCAATTCTAATAAGAATCCTGATAACGAAAAGAAGAAGAGAAATGTTCCTGCTACACCAAGTAATACGCTGATCTTAAAATCATTGTCCACAGCAAGCATCTGGTTTTTTTGAATTAAATGATATGCTATTCCAAGAATCCCAATAGATATCAAAAACAGAATGACCGACAATATAGGATTTTTTAATCTTGTTTTCTGATTTTTCTTTGCTGAATTCAACAGATTGATCAGTTTATATTTTGATATCGTAATTCCATTAAATATCATCACAATAATAAAAATAATTGCAAAATACAAAATAGTCTGAATAAATGCCGTTTGCGAGAAAACAAACTTAAACTCTTTCATCTGAACCGCAAACATCTTTGCTGTCAACATCGCAAGTCCTTGTGATAAAAACACACCTGAAACCAATCCTGCGATCAATGCCAAAACACCGATCAATAAAGTCTCTATCAGAAGAATCTTTGATACCTGTCGTTTTTCCATTCCTAACAACAGATAGATTCCCATTTCCTTATGCCGCCGCTTCATTAGAAACTGATTTGCATAAACAATCAGAAATCCAAGAATAATTGCAACAAACACAGAAATTCCATTAATGATCACAGACATTAGATGCATCATTGATTTCTGGCTTGCATTCAGCTTTAAGACAGCCTGTTGTGCCTGAACAGAATTAAACATATAAAACAAACAAATTCCAAATGTTAATGTCAGAAAATAAATCGTATAATCACGGATACTCTTTTTGACATTACTAAATGCGATCTTAGAATACATTTGTACTGTCACCTCCAAGCAATGTCACAACCTCAATGATACGGTCAAAAAATCGTTTTCTCGAATCATTTCCTCGAACCAATTCATTAAAAATCTTTCCATCCTTGATAAACAAAATACGTTTACAGTAACTGGCTGTAAATGCATCATGTGTTACCATCAGAATCGTTGCATTTAATTCCACATTCATCGTTTCCATACTGTCAAGCAACATTCTGGCCGCCTTGCTGTCCAAAGCTCCTGTTGGCTCATCCGCTAAGATCAGAGATGGATTTGTAATCATCGCTCGGGCACTTGCCACTCTCTGCTTCTGTCCTCCTGACATTTGATATGGATATTTGTTCAATACTTCTGTGATCATCAACTTTTCTGCGATTGATCTGACTCTGTCTTCAATTTCTCTTGCAGGAATTTTCATGATCGTAAGCGCCAACGCAATGTTTTCAAATGCTGTCAATGTATCTAACAGATTAAAGTCTTGGAAGATAAATCCTAATTCCTCTCGTCTGAATCTTGAAAGATGTTTTCCTTTCAATTTTGTGATATCCATTCCATTGATCATAATATTTCCCGCAGTCACCTGATCGATTGTTGAAATACAATTTAATAATGTCGTCTTCCCACTTCCGGAAGCCCCCATAATTCCAATATACTCCCCCTCTTCCACTTCAAAACTGATACGATCGATCGCTTTTGTAAGATTCGCTTTACTCCCATAATATTTTTCTATATTATCTACTTTCAATACAGAACTCATTTTTCCATCTCCTTATCTTTTTTGGTTTCTCTTATTGTCTTGTCTATAATATACCAGTAAATCATCTTCGTATCCATCGAACTTCCTTACACAAAACTTACAATTTTGTCATATTGCTATTTTATCAAAAAGCTACTATACTAAACTTAACATGACTATATAAAGGAGGGACTCAACATGTTTTTAAAAAATGAAGATGTAAAAATTGGCACAATTCCTGATGCAAATGGTTCTGATAACCCATTAAAGAAAATGGAATTCTTAACAGAAAAAGAAATGAAAGATAGCAGTCGTCTGTTCGGAAAAGTCATCGTACCACCTGGTTCTGCTCTTGCATATCACACTCATGAAGGTGAAGGCGAAGCTTACCATATCCTTCAGGGAAAAGGACTTTATAATGACAATGGTACAAAATATGAAGTACATCCAGGAGATACTACATTCACATGTGATGGAGCTGGACATGCCATTGAGAATATCGGAGACGAAGATCTTGTATTTATGGCACTAATCTTACTTGATAAATAATCTTGAAATCTAAAATATAGCACATATGTAAAGAGGTGTCTATTTGTTAAAAACAATAGACACCTCTTTAATTTATCTTAAAATCTATGAAATTCTGGTTTCATCTTTTCAAAAGTATAAATTCCATCAAAACCAATATCTTTTAAAATCTTCTGTGACTCCATTACGCAGTCACCGATCCGGTCTGCATTATGTGCATCTGATCCAATCGTAATGATCTTACCTCCCATATCATGATACAGTTTCAGAATTTCTTTTGATGGCATTAGACTTTTCAGTTTATATGCACGACTTGAAGTATTAAGTTCAATTCCTTTTCCGTCTGCGATCACAACTTCAAAAATCTGCTCGATCAGATCCTGAATCTTTTCAAATTCGATCTCTCCTTGCTTATCATATCTTTTGATCACATCAAGATGACCAAGAATGCTGTAATCTTTGTATACTTTAACAACATCCAAAATCTCCTGATAATACCTTCGATTGTATTCTAACTGTGTCTTTCCTTCCTGTGGCTCTTGTCTCCAATATTCTTTGTTTTCAACTTGATGACAAGAAAAGATTACAAAATCAAACGGATACTGTCTGAATGTTTCTTCATACGCTTTCGTCGTATGCGTCTGAATTCCAAATTCAATTCCTGTCTTTAATGTGATCTGCCCTTTATACTTATCTTTCATTTTTTCCATTTCTTCAAAATAAGCATCATAATCACAATTAACGACAGTTGGCACATCATAATCTGAATGTTCTGTAAAACATAATTCATCCATCCCTAATTTGATCGCTTTCTGAATTTCAAGTTCCATTGGGAAATCTGTGTCTTCACTAAAATGTGAATGTACATGATAATCTGCAAACATTGTAAACCTCCTGTCTGATCATTCTTCATTTAAAAAAATCATAGAATTTCTTGGGAAGCCGATTGTTACTTTCGTGTATTCTTCTTCTTTAGATTCGATGTAAAAACTTAGTTGTAATTTGCTGCAAAGTTTCTTACACAAATATAACCCCATCCCTGTTGATTTTTGATAGTTTCTTCCTGTAGTTCCAGTATACCCTTTGTCCGTGATCCTTGGCAAATCTTTTGGTGAGATTCCAATTCCATTGTCTCTGATTTCCAGAAGTATTTCATTCTTTTCACATCTTGCACAAAATGATATTTCTGCTTCTTCTTTTTTATATTTTATTGCATTGCTGATAACTTGATTTAATATAAATAAAACCCATTTTTCATCGCTGAAGATCTTCTGATCCAGATTCTCTATTTTAATTTTTATCTTATTTCCGATCAGACTTTTTGCATTTGCTTTTACCGCATTTTCTACCACTTCTTTTAAACTTAACTCTTTCACTAGATAGTCTTTCTCTACACTATTACTCCTCGCATAATACAATGCCTGCTCCAAATAATAATTGATCTGCTGCATTTCTTCATCCATTGCCCGTGTTATCTCACTTGGATGATTTTCAAGGATCAGTCTTGTTGCTGCCAATGGTGTTTTTACTTCATGAATCCACATCTCAATATATTCTCGGTATCCTGCTGCCTCTATCTTATATTTCAATATCTCATCATTCATGGACTTGTTGCACGTCTGCAATATTTCATATAGAAACTCTCCTTCTGCAAAATCTGGCAATTCTAACATTTCTGTTATCATGCATTTTTGTTCCAGTATATCCAGTTTTGCTTTCACTTTTTTATAATACCGATATTTTTTCATATACCGCTGGCATAAATAAACTCCTTCCAGAATCAATCCGATCAGCAGCAAATATATCATAAGAAAATAATTCACTTCAAAAATAAAAAGCAACACTTCCAATAATCCCAAAAATACAATATATATCAGAATCTGGGCATACTCCATTCTAAAAAAATCTTTGGTTTTCATATCATATAACCCTGCCCTCTTTTTGTTTTTATAAAATCTTTCAGTCCTGCTGCTTCTAATTTTTTCCTTACACGATTGACATTCACCGTTAATGTATTATCATCAATAAATTCATTTGACTGCCATAAGGATTCCATTAATTGATTCCTGCTTACAATACTCTCTTTATGTTGCAGTAATGTATACAATATTCTCATCTCATTTTTACTAAGTTCGATTATCTGATCTTTATAAATAACAGTACTGCTATTGAGTTGTAGTTTCAAGCCTTGATATTGTAAAAAATCATTTACTTTTTCTTTGTGTGTTCGTTTTAACATTGCAGAAATTCTTGCCGACAAAATCTGTGTATTGTATGGTTTCGTGATAAAATCATCCGCTCCAAGATTTATACTCATTAGCTCATCCATCTCGCTATCCCTACTTGTAACAACAATGATCGGTACTTCTGATTTTTCTCTGATTGCTCTGCACACATAATAACCATCATAAAACGGAAGATTAATATCTAATAAAATCAGATCTACATCTTCTCTCAAGCAATCTTCGACAACTGTATCAAAACGATCTAACACTATAATCTCATATCCATATTTACTTAACAAAATCTTTAATTCATTACGAATTGGTTCATGATCTTCCACGATAATGATCTTTGCTTTCATTTGCTTCCTTATCACCTTTCCTTAAACCTTTCCTTATCGTATATAATATCATAAACCTTTATAAAAGAAAAAGCGCCTCACATTTTGAGACGCTCTTTTTGAATTTCTATTTCTTATTTTTTAGGCTGCAGAGATTCTTTTCCACCCATATATGGTCTTAAAACTTCTGGAATTGCAACGCTTCCATCTTCTCTTAAGTTGTTCTCTAAGAATGCAATCAGCATTCTAGGTGGTGCTACTACTGTATTATTTAATGTATGCGCAAAGTAATTTCCATTTTCACCTTTGATACGGATGCGCAGTCTTCTTGCCTGTGCATCACCAAGGTTAGAACAGCTTCCTACTTCAAAGTATTTCTTCTGTCTTGGAGACCAAGCTTCTACGTCAACAGATTTTACTTTCAGATCTGCTAAATCACCAGAGCAGCACTCTAATGTACGAACTGGGATATCCATAGAACGGAATAAATCAACTGTGTTCTTCCATAATTTTTCATACCAATCCTTGCTTTCTTCTGGTTTACATACAACGATCATTTCCTGTTTTTCAAACTGATGAATTCTGTAAACACCACGTTCTTCAATACCATGTGCTCCTTTTTCTTTTCTGAAACATGGAGAATAGCTTGTTAGTGTTTTTGGTAATTCTGCTTCTTCTGTTGTTGTATCAATAAATTTACCGATCATAGAATGTTCACTTGTACCGATCAGATATAAGTCTTCGCCTTCGATCTTATACATCATCGCATCCATTTCATCGAAACTCATAACACCTGTTACAACATTGCTTCTGATCATGAAAGGTGGTACACAGTAAGTAAATCCACGATCGATCATGAAGTCTCTTGCATAAGCAATGACTGCAGAATGTAATCTTGCGATATCTCCCATCAGATAATAGAATCCATTACCTGCAACTTTTCTTGCACTGTCAAGATCGATTCCATCAAAACTTTCCATGATTTCTGTATGATATGGAACTTCAAAATCAGGAACAACTGGCTCACCAAATCTTTCAAGTTCTACGTTTTCACTGTCATCTTTTCCGATTGGTACAGATGGATCAATGATATTTGGAATTGTCATCATGATCTCTTTGATCTTTTCTTCAACAACTTTTTCTCTTTCACTTAATTCTTCAATACGATCAGCAGATGCTGTAACCTGTTTTTTTACTTCTTCTGCTTCTTCTTTTTTACCCTGTCCCATCAGTGCACCGATCTGTTTGGATAATTTATTACGATCCGCACGAAGTGCCTGAACTTCCTGTTTGATCTCACGGTTTTCTTTATCCAGTTCAATGACCTCATCAACTAACGGTAATTTACGATCCTGGAATTTGTTTTTGATGTTCTGTTTTACTACATCTGGATTTTCTCTTAAAAATTTAATATCTAACATTTTTTCCTCCAATTATTTATTGATACATTTTTCTAATGTCAATTTTTCCTCATTTGATAATGCTACTTTTGAAGCACCATTTCTAATTTCTTTTGCATAGACATAAGTTGCATTCTGACTGCTCATTCCATTTAAAAGTGTTCCATTATTATTATGGTCAAGTAATGCGATTACAAAGCTTGTTTCTCCACCCATATCAGAAAATGCATTATATTTATAGACTTCCATCTTAGAAAAACTACTCTTATGCTCTTCGTCAATTCTCTGTATTTCCTGTTCAAGAAAGTCTTGTTCCACAATGATCTCATTTAATTTATCAAATCTTTTAACGATACTTTCCTCTAACGATTTTCCATCTTTCCCAGATAAAAACTTTTCATATCGTTTTTTTAATTTCCCAACTTTTACTAAAGCAACGATCACAAGAATCAGTGCTAAAAGTAATGCTGCTGCAAGACCAATCACTACATATTCCATGCCTACACTGTTAAAAAAATCTGTCATCTTATGTTCCTCCTAAATTGATCTGATCATATCCACGATACGTTCTAACTCATCGCGTGAATAATACTCAATTTCTATTTTTCCTTTATTATTCTTCTTATTTTTGATACTGACTTTACTTCCTAAAATCTGTTTCATAGATTCTTCTAATTCAGTGTAAAGGAAATCATGAACATCTTTTTCTTCTTTTTTATTTTTTTTGATTTTCTTCAGATCTTTTACCAGCTTTTCAATGTCTCTAACACTTAATTTTTCATCAAAAACTTTCTGAGCAATTTCATATTGTTTATCCTTATTTGAGATTGCTAATAAAGCTCTTGCATGTCCTGTGCTGATCATCTCTTCCTCTAGCATCTTCTGTACTCTTGGATCTAGTTTTAAAAGTCTTAATGAGTTGGTAATTGATGCACGACTCTTACTTACTTTCGTCGCAACTTCATCCTGTTTTAATTCAAACTCTTCCATCAATCGCTTATAAGCCATTGCTTCTTCGATTGGATTTAAGTTATCTCTCTGAATGTTTTCAATCAGTGCAATTTCTACAATTTCATTTTCATTGTATTTTCTGATCATAACTGGAACTTCATTCAATCCTGCCTGTTTTGCAGCTCTCCATCTTCTCTCCCCTGCAATGATCTCATAGAAATCATCCTTTGGAGTAACGAGGATTGGCTGTAACATTCCATACTGTTTAATAGAATCTGCAAGTTCCTGCAACGTATCCTCATCAAACTGATTTCTTGGTTGATCTGGATTCGGCTCAATCTTATCGATTGGCAAAGTAAGTTCCTTTTTCGTTTCTTCTTTTTTCTTTGTTTTCGACGATCTCGAAACTTTTTTCTTTACCTGCTCAACGTCTTCTTCGTCAACGATTGGTGCTTTTGGAATCAGCGTATTTAAACCTCTTCCAAGTCCCATTTTTTTTGCTGACATTAATTTTCACCTCCATTTTCGATAACTTCTTCTGCCAGAAGGTCGTAACTTTCTGCTCCTGAAGAACGAGGGTCATACAAATTGATTGGAAGTCCATGACTTGGTGCTTCTGCCAGACGTACATTTCTTGGGATGATCGTTTTGTAAATATTCTGATTCAAATATGATTTTACATTCTCAACAACCTGCAATGACAGATTTGTTCTGGCATCATACATTGTAAATACAACACCCTCTATTGTAAGATCTGGATTCAAACTCTTCTGAATCAATTCAATCGTATAGATCAACTGAGTTAATCCATCTAATGCATAAAATTCACATTGAATTGGAACGATCACTGTATTCGCTGCTGTCATCGCATTAACCGTTAGCATTCCCAATGCTGGCGGACAGTCAATAATTATGAAATCATATTGTTTCTTTACTTTCTCAAGATTATGTTTCATGATGAACTGCATCTTATCAACGGTCATCAATTCGATCTCGGCTCCGGCCAGATTTCGATTTGCTGGAAGTAAGGATAAATTATCAAACAAGTCTTTAACGATACAATTCTGTATCTTCTCTTCTCCTGTGATCACCTCATAAGTTGTCTTATCCAGCTCGTTTTTTTCTAATCCCAAGCCACTGGTGGTATTCCCCTGTGGGTCCATATCAACGAGTAAAGTCTTTTTTCCTCTTGCAGCTAATGCTGCCGAAAGATTTACCGCTGTCGTTGTCTTCCCAACTCCACCTTTCTGGTTGGCAATTGCAATAATTCTTCCCATTTTTTTCTCCTTTTGAACAATATTATAACACTAATTATTTTTCATTGCTACATGTTTCACGTGAAACATTTATTAATTTTTGTGCAATTTCGCTTTTATAACTATTAAGATTCTTTTCGTTTTTATATTGAATGTTTCACGTGAAACATTTATTAAATAATCAATGCATACTACTATTTTTCAAGAAGAAAAATGGAGTGTCTTCACAAATAAGAACACTCCATAATTCCACATATTTTTTAAAATCTTATCATCTGCTATTTATTTACTCAAATTTGATTTTATTACATTTGTTCAGGACACTGAATTCCTAACAGATCCAAACCATCTTTAATTACTTGTTTTGCTAAGATCACAATCTTAACTCTCGCTTCTTTTAACTTCTGATCTTCCACATTACACTGGTTTTCATGATAGAAACGGTTAAAACTTTGAGCTACTCCCATTACATATCTTGAGATTACAGATGGTTCTAATCTATCTGCTGCCACCTTGATCACTTCAGGGAATCTTTCAATCTCTTTTAATAATGCAACAGATGTTTCATCTGTTACTAAAGATGGATCGATCTCTCCAACTTCTGTGATTCCTGTTTTTCTTAATACACTTGCCGCACGTGCATATGTGTACTGAACATAAGGACCTGTTTCCCCATCAAAGCTGTGTATCTTCTCCCATGTAAATGTTACATCTTTAATTCTCTGATTATATAGGTCATTAAAGATAATTGCTCCGATTCCAACTTTCTGTGCAACATCCTCTTTATCCTTCAGATCTGGATTCTTCTCTGCAATAATTTCTCTGATCTTAGATACTGATTCTTTTAAGATATCTTCTGCATATACGATGTTACCACTTCTTGTAGAAAGTTTTCCACCTTCTAAACTTACTAATCCATAAGGTACATGAATTAAGTTTTCTTTAGCCCATTCATATCCCATTAACTCAACAACTTTAAATACTTGAGCAAAATGTAATTTCTGCTCTAATCCTGTAACATAAATACATTTATCAAAGTTATATTCTTTCTTACGATAGAAAATAGCAGCAAGATCACGAGTTGCATAAATACTGCTTCCGTCTTTCTTCATAACCAGACAAGGAGCCATATCATATTCATCAAGATCAACGATCATTGCTCCTTCACTTTCTTTTAGCAGATTCTTTTCTTTTAATTCTTCTACAACTGCTGCTGTCTTATCACGATAGAAACTTTCTCCTGTATAATGATCAAAATCCATATTCAGCATCTTATAAATTCTCTTATATTCTACCATACTGATATCTTTGAACCATTCCCAGATAGATAAAGCTTCTTCATCTCCTTGTTCCATCTTCGCAAACCATTCACGTGCCTGATCATTTAATGTATCATCTTTCTCTGCTTCCTCATGGAATTTTACGTAGATTCTTAATAACTCTGGAATACCTTTTTCTTCTACAGCTTCTTTACTGCCCCATTTTTTATATGCAACGATCAGTTTACCAAACTGTGTTCCCCAATCACCTAAGTGATTAATTCTTTCTACCTTATATCCAAGCTTATCAAAAATATGATATAAAGAGTTTCCAATAATCGTTGTTCTTAAATGTCCAACGTGGAAGTTCTTTGCAATGTTTGGAGAAGAATAATCGATACATACTGTTTTTCCTTTTCCAATTTCCTGTGCACCATAAGTACCGTTTACCTTTGCCAGTACTTCTTTTACATAATTCTCTTTATTCAAGAAGAAGTTTACATATGGTCCCATTGCTTCTACTTTTGATACATCTTCACTTGCAGGAATCTTTTCTGCAATCTCTGTTGCGATCATATTCGGAGCTTTACGAAATACTTTTGCTAACTGAAAACATGGAAATGCAAAATCTCCCATATCATCTTTTGGTGGTATTTCAAGAATCCCATCAATTGTTTCTTTATCTAATTCTTCAATTGTTTGATCTAGTAGATCAATAACTTTATTTCTCATAATCTTCCCTTTCTACATCTCTATCATAGTCTGGATCACCACTGCATTTGTTTTCCATCGTTCAATAGAAAATTCTTTTGTTAGTTTATTTTCTAAAACAGAACGCTTCTCATAGAAATCTTTTGCATTTTTTATAACTTTTGGTTTCGCTTCAATATTAATTAATATTTTATACTCATCAATATTCATTTCAAAATTAAGAACAAAAACACCTATCTCATTTAAAAGACTCTCCAACACTGCCTGAAAACCTTTTAAAAATGAAAATGTCATGCATACTTTTGAGCTCTCTGATGAATCCTGATAATTGATACGTTGTGTTGGATAAAGTTTCTTAACATATCCCATCAACTGTTCAAATGCTGGAACAAACAATATTTTCTGATCTTCCCTTTCCACAAATTCTTCTGCAAAAAGGCAAGTCTCTTCCAGTCCCTTCTGGTAATCATGTAATTTTGTTATCTTTTCTTCTTTTTCACGCAGGATCATCTGAAATTCATGAATCTCTTTCTCAATCTGAATCATATCCTCAGAAACAGGCTGCTTCTCCTCCTCAATCTCCAGTGGAAGCGGAGAAAATACCTTTCGGATCTGATAAATCTTCTGCTGATTATTGATCGCACCTTCTTTTTCATTCTTCTCCTGAATCATATCCTGCATCTTATGATTCAGTTGATTTCGATCAGTTTTCAATTCCTGAATCTGTTCTTCCAAATAGTCATATAACTGATCGATCAGGTGACTTTTATCTTTGTTTTTTTCCATAATTTTCCCACTTTCTTTTTATCATAAACGATAAGGAAAAGAAATGAAAGTATAAACTTCTAGCAAATCGGTTCTTTTGTCGGCAATCCTGCTTTTCTCGGAAAACGTTTTGGTGTTGCTTTTGTCTTATGAATCTTTAAGATCGTTCTCGCCATATCCGTATCCGGAATCTCAAAAGAAATAATATCCTCAATGCTGCCGCCTAAAATTTTCACTGCTTTCTTTGAATTTGCTGCTTCCTCTTTAATATCTCCTGATTTATATGGCAGAAAATATCCATCCTCTTTTACATAAGGAAGACAATATTCTGATAAAACTGTCAGATTGGCAACAGCCCTTGAAACAACATAATCAAATTGTTCTCTATATTCCTTTTGTTTTGCAAAATCTTCCGCTCTTCCATGAATTGCTGTAATCTTTTCAAGTCCAAGTGCTTCTATCACTTCATTTAAGAATTTAATACGCTTATTTAAAGAATCCAGTAACACAATCTCTAATTCTGGAAATGCGATCTTTAATGGAATTCCTGGAAATCCCGCACCTGTTCCAATATCAAGAATTTTCTGACCAGTTAAAGAAACTCCACTCTTGATCAATGCAAGACTATCAGCAAAGTGTTTATCGATCACTTCATTCTTCTCTGTGATTGCTGTCAGATTCATCACTTTATTCTTCTCAACAAGCATCTCATAGTATGTTTCAAACTGCTCTAACTGATGATCGCTCAATTTAATTCCAAATGCAGCTGCTTTTTCTCTTAATCTCTCCATCTGTTATCTCCTGTGGTGCATCTGTTCCAGATAAATCAGTAATACAGAAATATCCGCTGGTGATACTCCTGAAATTCTAGATGCCTGTCCGATGGAAGATGGGCGGATCTTTGATAACTTTTGTTTCGCTTCAATTCGTAAGCTTCCAACATCTTCGTAATCAATATCTTCCGGAATTCTCTTCTTTTCCATCTTCTTAAACTGTTTTACCTGTGACAGCTGGCGTTTGATATATCCTTCATATTTAATATTAATATTTACCTGTTCCTGAACATCCAGATCATACTCTGGTCTCTCTGGATCGATTGGTGCCAAATCCATATAAGTAAGCTCCGGTCGACGGATCAGTTCTGTCATTTTAGCAGATGATTTTAATGTTGTACTTCCAAGCTCTTCAAGTAATGACTGCACATTTTTAGACGCACCCACATTAATATCCTCTAGTCGTTTCATCTCATCTTCGATCTGCTGTTCTTTTACTAATAATTTATCATATCTTTCCTGACTGATCAGTCCTGCTTCATATCCGATCTTGGTCAGACGAAGATCGGCATTATCCTGACGAAGCAACAATCGATATTCTGCTCTTGATGTCATCATACGATATGGTTCCTGTGTTTCTTTTGTTACCAGATCGTCGATCAAAACTCCAATATAAGCCTGTGAACGATCTAAAATAATTGGATCTTTTTCTTGCAGTTTGCGTGCAGCATTGATACCTGCCATCAGACCTTGTGCTGCTGCCTCTTCATATCCTGAACTTCCATTAAACTGCCCACCAGAAAATAACCCGTCAATCTCTTTAAATTCCAATGAAGCTTTTAGCTGTGTCGCATCAATACAATCATATTCAATTGCATAAGCATTTCTCACAATCTTAGCATTCTCTAATCCTGGCACACTGTGATACATCTTATACTGTACATCTTCCGGCAACGAGCTTGACATACCACCAACATACATCTCATTCGTGTATTCGCCCTCTGGCTCAATAAATACCTGATGTCTATTCTTATCTGGAAATTTCACGATCTTATCTTCGATCGATGGGCAGTATCTAGGTCCTGTTCCTTCAATTGCACCAGAAAATAACGGTGATCTGTGAATATTTTCTTTAATGATCTCATGTGTTTCTTCCGTCGTATAAGTTAACCAACAGGAAATCTGATCTCTCTTAATATCTTCTTCCTTATTTGTAAAACTGAATGGAACAATTCTCTCGTCTCCAAACTGTTCTGCCATCTTAGAAAAATCAATCGTATTCTTATCAATTCTGGCTGGTGTCCCTGTCTTAAATCGTCTCATGGAGATTCCATGACTCTTCAAGGAATCTGTCAGGTAATTTGCTGCCTGAAGTCCATTTGGTCCTGTATGATTGCTGACTTCTCCATAAATACAGCGCGCCTTTAAATATGTTCCTGTCGTTAAGACAACAGCTTTTGCATAGTAAACAGCTCCTGAATATGTCTTAACACCTTTGATCTTCCCATCTTCAACAAGAATCTCTGTAACTTCGCCCTGACGAAGTGTAAGATTTGGTGTATTTCCCATCACCTGTGTCATGGAAATAGAATACATCTTCTTATCTGCCTGTGCTCTTAAAGAATGCACTGCCGGCCCTTTCGATTTATTCAACATCTTAGACTGTAGATAAGTCTTATCAATATTTTTACCCATCTCACCGCCCAATGCATCAATTTCTTTTACCAGATGTCCTTTGGAACTTCCTCCAATATTGGGATTACATGGCATCAATGCAACACTATCCATGCTTACTGTAAAACAAATCGTTTCAAATCCCATTCTGGCTGCTGCAAGTGCAGCTTCGCATCCGGCATGACCTGCACCTACAACAATAATATCATATTTTTCTTCTAAATTATTCATCTTTATTTACCCATACAAAATTCTGCAAAAATCTCATTTACCAGATCTTCTCCCACAGATTCTCCTGTGATAAATCCTAAATGCTCATATGCATCCAAAAGATCAATGGAGAAGAAGTCTTCCGGCATTCCATCTTCAATACTCTGCAACACCATAGCAAGACTCTTTAAAGCTTCACTTACTTCTGTTTTATGTCTCATGTTCGTCAAATAAATCTCATCATTAAAGGATACATGTCCTTCAAAGAAAATATCCTGGATCAGCTGATACAATTCTTCAATTCCAGTCTGCTCTTTGGCTGAAATCTGCACAATCTGCTCAAATCCTTTTTCTTTGAGATCTGATACCTTCACCACCTGATCAAGATCTGCTTTGTTTAATAATACGATTGTCTGCTTATCTTCAATCAGCTCCATAATCTCTTCATCATCTTTTGTTAATGGATCTGAAGTATCCACAACATATAATACAAGATCCGCTTTTGTCAACAAATCTTTTGCTTTATCCACACCGATCTTCTCAATGAGATCATTCGTATCTCTGATTCCTGCTGTGTCAATGATATTCAACGGAATCCCTTTAATCTGAATAGATTCTTCTAACGTATCTCTTGTTGTTCCTGCAATATCTGTGACGATCGCTCGTTCTTCTCCAAGTAATACATTTAACACAGATGATTTTCCAGCATTCGGTTTCCCAACGATAACTGTCTGAATTCCCTCTTTCAGAATTCTTCCATTATCAGCATTCTCCAAAAATGCATTTAACTGATTTATGATCACTTCGACTTGATCTTTCAATTCATCTGAAAATCCGTCCACACTGTAATGTTCCGGATCATCTAATGCAGATTCAATAAACGCCACACTGTGAATGATCTGTTTTCGAATCTCTGTGATCTTCTTTCCTAACGCACCCTCTAACTGCTTTAAAGATGTACTCATTGCAAATTCATTCTTGGACTGAATTAGATCCATAACTGCTTCAGCCTCAGAAAGATCGATCCTTCCATTCAAAAATGCTCTCTTTGTAAATTCTCCTGGCTCAGCTGGCGTTGCTCCTGCCTTAAATACTGCTTCCAGAACCTTCTTCATAACAACCACACCACCGTGGCAGTTAATCTCAACAACATCTTCTGCTGTATAAGAATGAGGTCCTTTCATAACTAATACAATACATTCATCTAGCAATGTGCTTTCATCATAGACATGTCCATAATGTGCCGTATATGTCTTTACATCTTTGATCTTCTTATCTTTTTTCTTCGGTTTAAATACTTTTTCAATAATATCAAGTGCCTCATCTCCACTGATCCTGATAATTCCAATCCCACTGTTAGTCATTGGAGTGGCAATTGCTGCAATCGTATTTGATTTCATATAATATACCTCAAAAAAGGGCTGCCTAAATTAAGGCAGCCCTATATCTTATTTTTTAAGCATAACAACAACTTTACGATAAGGATCCTTACCTTCGCTCTTTGTGATCACTTCTGGATCTCTCTGCAATGCAGAATGGATGATTCTACGCTCATTTGGATTCATTGGTTCTAAGTAAATAGGTTTCTTATTCTTCTTTACTTTATAAGCAATGCTTCCAGCTAATTTCTCTAAAGTCTGCTGTCTTCTTTCTCTATAATTTTCTGTATCAAGCTTGATCTTTACAAAAGAATCGCTTTCTTTATTCACATAAAGACTTATAAGATACTGCAGGGCATCCAGTGTCTGTCCATGCTTACCGATCAATGCACCCATCTTCTCTCCAGATACATTGATGTTTAATACGTTATCTCTGCGGTTGTAGTAAAGATTCAACTTTGGATCAAGTCCCATTGCTCTTAATACTTCATCTAAATACTTCTCTGTATCTTTGACGATCTGATCAATGTTTTCTGGTGTCTTATTTTTTCTTGGTTCCTTTACAGGAACTTCATCTTTCACCTTTGGACTCTTCTTAGGCTGACGATTTGATTTCTCATCGACCTTCTTTGATGGCTTTTTCTCAGCTTTTTTCTTTGGTTGTTCCTTTTCTATTGTCTGAGACTTCATAACTTCTGTCTCTTTTTCTTCTTCTTTAATTTCAATGATCACAGGTTTCTTAAATAACCCTAAAAATCCATTACTACCTGAATCGATCACTGTATACTTGAGGTCTGTACTTGGAATTCCTAACTCCATTGCAGCATTCATAACTGCATCAGATTCAGTTTTACCAGTAAATCTCTTTGCTGACATCCTTATTTACCTCCCTTGTTTTTATTGAGTGCATTTGCTTTTGAAGCAATTCCTCCTTTAGAATTTCCTGAATATTCAATATTCTGTGTTGATTTCAGGTTTGCACTCTTCTTGATATTAGAATCTGCTCCTTGCTGTCCCTGCTGTTCTGCTTGCATTCCTAACATCTTTTCATATAGAGAAGGTCCTTTTTTCTTTTTCTTCTTTGCAGCCTTCTCACGGCTCTTTTCAATAATCTTATCCATATCAGCATGATCATAATGATAATTAAAAGCGACCTGCTGGATATACTGGAATAATGCACTTGCTGACCAGTAAAGACCGATACCGATCGGTAATGAAATACACATTACAAATGACATTAAAGGCATTGTGTACATCATACTTTTTGTCATTCCTGCTCCTGGTGTGCTGTCATCCATTTGTGTTGTAGACATAGATGTCTTTGCACTTAAGAACTGGAAGATAAAAGATAATACTGGAATGATCAATAATGGTGTTAATCTGAATCCTGGTGCTGAATTTAAATCCATACCTAAGAATAAGTTTGGTTTAAATTGTACATCTCTTGCGATCTGAGGAATATAAGTATTAACTCCACGAATTACATAATACAGTGCCATGATGATCGGAAACTGAATTAATGTTGGTAAACATCCACCTGTTGGACTTGAACCATATTTTGCATAAACCTTCTGCATCTCTTCCTGCTGTTTCATCATAGATGCCTGGTCTCTTTTATTACGATATTTTTTTGTAATCTTATTAATCTCTGGCTGCATATGCTGATTGATCTTCATAGATCTCTGCTGTTTCATAGTAACAGGTAATAAGATCAATTTAGAAACCAATGTAAATAAAATAATACATAAACCGACATTATAGATTCCCATTGCAGCTAATCCATCATAGATTGCTCGAATGATCCAACCAAAAATAATTACAAACGGAGCTAAGATTCCTCCGTTACCCGTGCTCTGCTGGGCTTGTGCCAATAACATCATTTTTTGCACCTTTTTCCTTTCCTTACTTCCGGAACAGGGTCATATCCGCCTTTTGAAAATGGATTACATCTTAATATTCTAAAAATTGCCAAAAGACTTCCTTTGACAACCCCGTGTTTCTCCAATGCTTCTATGGCATATTCCGAACAAGTCGGAACATATATACATGTTCCTCTTCCCTTTAATCTCGATAAATATTTTCTGTAAAACCTGATAATGGATATTAAAATCTTCTTCAATTGTAATCAACTCTTCTTCAGATGATGCAAATCTATCAAATGTAGAAATGCACTTTCAATTGTATGGTAATTCTGTCCTTTTGCAGTTTGTCTTGCAATTACTACCATATCATATCCTGTTTTCAAATTATCCTGATTCAAACGATAGCTTTCACGAATTAAGCGTGTAGTTCTGTGTCTGACTACACTATTTCCTACTTTTTTACTTACTGATATTCCCAGACGGTTATATTCTAGATCATTCTTCCTATAATAAAGGACCAAGTACCTGTTGGCTTTGGAGTTTCCTTCATTATATACCATCTGGAATTCTCTGTTATTTCTTAATGAATGATAATTTTTCATGGTTCTCTTCCTTATTAATAGAGAAAAGAAAAGGTCACATCTCTGCGACCTAAGCTGATAATCTATTTCTTCCTTTTGCTCTTCTGCTCTTCAGAACTTTTCTTCCGTTTGCAGTGCTCATTCTTTTTCTAAATCCATGAACCTTAGATCTCTGTCTTTTCTTTGGCTGAAATGTCATTTTCATGCTAAAACACCTCCTTAACAAAATTTTATGATTATATATCTGAATAATATATTCGTAAAAACATCACTCCTATTATAGACAGAGAAACTCCAAAAAGTCAAGTAAATTCTACGCTTTTTTCACTTTCTTATAGAATTTCATATATATTGTGTTTTACGCGCAAGTTATCCACAATTTGTAGATAACTTGTGTATAACTTGGTGATAAAATGTGAATTATAAACACAGTATTTGTCAAATTCCTTTGTTTTTTCTCGTTTTTTGACATGTGTATAATGTGGAACAACTTATCCACAATATGTGGGCA